>NZ_RQZB01000007.1:0-107131 GCF_003859975.1 Streptococcus sp. OH4692_COT-348 | reverse complement strand
ATCAGCTGTTACTTCTTTACCATTCTCATCGTTGTAGCGGTACTTGATTGTACGAGTAACTGTCTTAGTTAACTCAAGATTTTCTGCAGTACTTGGCCATACTGGTGAATTTGGATTTTCTGGATCAACTGGTTGACCTGGAACAGGTTTCTCATCATTTGGAGTCACTGGTTCCACACGTTGTTTAACTGTTACCTTGAAGTTTTGAGTTACCGCTGTGTCGTTATCAAACAGTTTATCAGCTGTCGTTGCTGAAACGAAACTGTCTTCTACTAACGTATAGCCAGCTTTTTCAAGAGCTGCAATTGCTTTTTCACGATTAGTAAAGTCGATAGCACCGTTATAAACACCTTCTACTGTCTCAACAGATGCTGCTGGTACTTTAGCTGAATCAATCGCAACTTCTGCACCAGTTGTCACATCATAGTAAGAAATAGTTGCTGTTTGAACATTCTTTCTATAAGTGTATGTTACAGTAGTTGTATCATTTGTAACCTTACCTGAAACATTCTTAGTACCTTCATCAACCGTACCATTTGTTGTTGCCACTTTAACAAGAGTGTAACCAGGAATTTCTTTTGGCTCAGTTGTAAACGGAGTTGTTACTTTTTCGTTGTTTACTGGAGTTGTTGAAGGAGAGATAACGTTACCTTCTTCATCCTTATACTCAACAATGACAGTTCCATCTTCCGCAACAACAGTTGGAGTGTAAGTAGTTGTTACAGTAGTACCGTTGACATCTGCAATTTGCACACGCACTGGTGTAGCTTTGCCTGTGAATTCTTCAGTTGGCTGGAATGTAATGGCATTAGTTGTTTTATCAAGAGTGTAAGTTCCTTCACCATCAACCGTAACTGTAGTTACAGAATTTCCGTTCGCATCAAGAAGTGTCAAAGTACTCTTATTAAGAGCTACTGATTTTGGTTGACCATCTTCACCTAATACTTCAGATGTTTCTCCTTTAGCGAAGTTCAATGTTGTAGCATCTGTATCAGGAGTGTCAAAAACAATTTGTGACGTTTGCGCTTGACCTTGCTTACCAACTGTCGCTGATTCTTTAGCTGTTGGGGCTACAGGAACTACTGTTGGTGTATAGGTAGCTGTACCTGTGATGACTGTTGATTCACCTTTTTCATTAGTAATAGTAGCTGATGCTTGAACTTTTACTGGTGTTGGTGTTCCTTTATAAGTTGCAACTGGTTGGAATGTTACTACACCTGTTGTTGAATCAATTGTGTATGTACCAACATTTTCAACAGTCACTGAAGGTTCAGTCGTTGGATTTCCAGTAGCTGGATCTACAAGTTTGTAATTTGATACTGGAGCACTCTCATCTGATGATGAGAATAGTGGTGTTTCTGACTGCTGTTCACCTTGGATATTCTTAGATGTTACATCTTCACCAGTAATCGTGATTGGTGTTACAGTTGGTTTATAAGTAGCTGTTGCTGTCTCACCATTCGAATCTGTTGCTTGAACAGTTACTCCTGTTCCTTCTCCAGTAAATGTTGGCACTGGTACGAAGGTTACAACACCTGTTGTTGGATCAATTGTGTATGTTCCTTCATTTGCAATTGTAACATTAGTAGTTGGTTGCATCGTT
The DNA here is from genome assembly GCF_003859975.1 of Streptococcus sp. OH4692_COT-348. Lineage (GTDB taxonomy): Bacteria > Bacillota > Bacilli > Lactobacillales > Streptococcaceae > Streptococcus. Next base: position 105,528 of record NZ_RQZB01000007.1, on the reverse strand, counting down.
GATGGATCAATCAACTGACGTGTTGCAATCGTTACTGATGGATCTGATGTTTCAAATTCTGGTGTTCCAGTTTGTGTTTTACCTTGAACGTCTTCAGATGTTGCATTTTCAGCTGTCATAGTTACATCTGTGACAGTTGGAGTGTAAGTAGTTGTTACAGTAGTACCATTTGCATCTGCAATACGTACATTAACTGGTTTTGTAACAGTTCCTGTGAATGTTGCGACTGGTTGGAATGTAATAACATTTGTCGCTTTATCCAGTGTATAAGTTCCCTCATTTTCAACTGTTACAGACGGTACAGCATCACCGTTTTCATTAAGAAGAGTTACTGATGCTGTATTAAGATCAACAGATTTTGTTGTATTTGCATCAATAGCAACTGTTCCTTTAGCAAAGTTTACAGTTGTATCATCTGTATCTGCTGCGTCAAACTTAATAGCAGAAGTTTGGGCTTTCCCTTGAGGTCCAGTTGTTTGAGATGCTACTGCTGTTGGTGTTACTGGAACTACTTTTGGTGTGTAAGTAGCTGTCGCAGTTGCAGTAATATTAGCATTATTAGCATCTGTACCTAGAATTGCAGTTAGTTTAACAGTTACTGGAGTTGCTGTTCCTTTGAATGTTGGAAGTGGTTCGAAGGTTACAACACCTGTTTCTGGGTTAATTGTATAAGTTCCCTCATTTGCAACTTTTAAAGTCTCAACTAGATTACCATCAGCGGCAACCAACTTAGCTAGTGATTTTGCACTTGGTGAGATAGTTGAACCGTCACCTACAGAAGTAAAGGTTGGTGTTCCTGTTTGAGTAGCTCCTTGGATATCAGATGATGTAGCATCGTGACCTTTAATCGTGTCTGTTACTGTGATGTGGTAAGTAGTTGTAGCTGTTGATGAGCCAGCCCCATGATCCACACCAGATTCAGTTCCACCTATTGTAGCATCTGTTGTGTAATTACCATTACTATCAATAACGTTAACTGTTACTGTATAGACTCCCACTTCATTCAGTGTATAACCACTAGCAAGATTGTAGTTGTTTGCATCTTGTTTAGTGTCATAAACCTTCTGAACTCCAGAAGGAGATGTTACTGTAATACGAGTAATGTAAGTTGTTTTACTGTACTTAGTATCTTCTGTATCAGAGATTCTCACTGCAGCTTTTGCTTCATTACGGAGATCTACCGCAGTTCCTTTTGTAGACGTATAATCCTGTGAACTTGCTGTTGGTTTTGTATTAACTACAGTTGCAACATCTGAGCTTGTTGCAATTGTTCCTCTAATGATACCACCAAATCCTGATTTAGTATGTACTTCCCAAGAATCGTCACCCAATTTAGTAGCAGTCACTTCTGTACCATCTGATGAAGTCCATGTATTGGAATGTTTATCATAAGTGATTGTTACTGACATTCCATCACCTGCTTGACTAGTATTCTGAGAAGTATATGTAGTGAGTGGTCTATCTGGTGTTTCAACATTTGTTACTTTCCCATTGACATCTAGCTTACGAGTATACTCATAGATGTAGAAGTTCATTGCTCCATTTTGTTGCGCTTCAGTATACACTTGGCGTTTTGTCCACGTTGTAGTTCCATCACCATTTGGTGTCTTAACTTCAGCATAGTCAGCTGGAAGTTCCCAGTGACCAGTTGCACTATTTAATTTTGCGGTGTGTTTTTTATTATCAGTTCCAGTTAATTCAACTTGTTCACGTAGGAAAGTTCCCTTAACATTTTCAGATGATGCTTCAACAGTAATGTTATCCACACCTACTTTAGCCGTTGCTTCTGATGTAACCGGAATGTTGAAAATAGTATCAGAATCTACAGAACCTAGCTCCTGGTTTTCTGTAACAGCTCTATTAGTTGAGCCACTATCTACACGCCACTTACCGTTAACTACTTTAAGATTTGTTACAGTTCCATCTGGCATCGTAACTTTAGCGCTTGTAGCTCCTTTAGATATTTTAACTGGTACTGAAGTTGAGTAAGTTTCAACGTTTTGAACCTCAACTTTTGGTTTTACCACAACAGTTAGAGAAGCATGGGTTTCTTGACCTGATTGGTTCCAAGTAGTAGTGTTAGAAAGTTTATCGTAATCTTTAGCAAATACAGAGACTGTATATATTCCTGCTTCAGTAACCTTACCTCCAATAATAGCATTACCATTATTGGTGTTATCATTAGCTTGCTCTTCTTTTGTAGCATTAGAAAGTTTGTAGTTGGTACCAGGAATCAACACTTTAGAATCATCTAAAGTCGCTCCTGTAGTATTATAGCCTGACACACCAGTTACAGCTTGTGAATTCTGTTTACGAACTTTAATTACTTTACCTTCAGCTGTTGTATAATTATAGCTTCCAGAAGTACCCCCAGGAATCACACTTGCTCCAGCATTATCATAAGTTCGGATATTGATATTCGCATCATCACCTACAGTACGTTCATAACGAGCAGAATCAGATTCTATTTTAGGAGGTGTGGTGTCTTGCCAGCCTACCCAACCAGCACGTAAATTCTGAAGTCTAAAAGTTACTGAACGACCGTCAGTATTGGTTGCAGTTACATCAAAACGTAAATCAAATACCCCGTTTTCAATATTGGCAGAGACAACCCCTTGAATGGTATCTGTAGCTGCATCATATGCTAAACCAGGAACAAGGTTGGTTGGTGTTACAGAAGTAAGACTCCATCCAGCTTGCTTAGCAGTCTCTGTAACAGCAATACGGTCTTTTAATCCTTTGATATATACGCGATCAATTCCTTGTTCGTATGCATAGCCATAAATTTCAGTAGCTAGGTATTCATAACCACCATTAGCTGAGTATATTGCAAGCGCTGCATTTGAAATTCTTGAGCCATCTGCACGAAGTTTATTTCTCCATAGTGGTGCCTCTTCTACTAACTTTTTAGAAGCCTCTGGTGTTAAAGGATAATCAACACGACCTTTATTATTATGACCTGTTCGACCACCTTCTGCAGTAGTCTGAGCATTTCCAGCATTTTTATCATTACCATCACGTTGGTTAGAGTACACAACTACTTCTAATCCTGCAGTATTAACCCCAGCTGGGGTTGGTGTAATTTCTTTGTGTGGAATTGTATAGGTATCTGTTCCTGTATGGACTGTTACATTTATTTCTGAAGCATGAGTCGTACTTGTAGATCCTTCAGCATAAAAATCTTGTGCTGCCAACGCTACAGCAAGCTTCCCATCACGACCGATTCCTGCTTTTTTAAGGTCATTGTATACCGCAAGGATAGACTCGTTTAAGCGTGAAAGTTGAGCATCAATTTCTTTGACAGTCAAGTCTTTTACGTCCAAGGTCTTTTTAGCTTCTGCAATAATCTCTTTGTTTTTTGCAACCGCCGCTTCGATTGCTTCTTTATTTTCACCCTCAACATGATTCTTACGAACAGCTTCTTCTGCAAGGACATTAGTTACTTCCGCTTCTGACGTCACTTGGTCCAAAACTTTTTTAGCCTCAGTGATAGGGGTAGCTGTTTTTGCTGTTTCAGCTTTTTTAGCTTCCTCTGCTTTTTTTGCCTCTTCAGCTTTTTGAGCAGTTGCATCTGACTCTGTCAAAACAGTAGTCAAATCAGCAATTTTAGCTACTTCTGCATCAACAACTGCTTGACTAGCATCTGCCTTCGCTAGAATTGCTTTAGCTGAAACTAATGCTTCTTTAGCAGCTGTTTGAGCTGCTGCGTCCGCTTTCTTAGCAGTAGACAATTTCGCTTCCAAAGCTGCTACTTTATTTGTCAAAGCTACTTTATCTGCAACCTTATTAGCTTCTGATTTGCTTTCTACTGTTGCATTGGCAGATGCAGTCTCTGACTCAGATTTTCCTTTGTCAGATGACGGAACCTCATCTTGTGCTTTTGATGTCGTTGATGCTACTGCCACTTCAGTTCCCTGTACTTCAGTTGCTGATACAGCCCCATTTCCTAGGAACATAAGTCCAGCCGCAATAGCTACCGACGCCGCACCAAAACTATATTTACGAATTCCGTATCGTATATATTTCTCTACTCTATAATCTTGTTGCTTGCCTTTCATTTAGACCTACAACCTCCTTTTTTTATTTTGATGTTAGTTTACAAATTCTTGATATCGAAAATTAACTGCTAACCTCAGCTGAAACAAAAGATGTTAGCGGTCATTTTCAATATCATAAAATTATCTACAACATACGACTTTATGATATCATATTTTCTAGGGCATAGCAAATAAAATAGCTTCTTTTTTTATTCTAAATTAAAAATAAATATTTTCCAAAAATACAATAATTTTCAGACTCTTTGACTTGTATGATTAGATATAGCAAGTTGTTATAGGTTAGATACTAGAGTTTTAGAAATTCAATATATTAATGCAAATTAACTTTACATGTATATTTTATTTTCTTTTATCACAAACTTCATTCTAGTATAGGATACACTTTTCTTGATTCATTATCATTTTTTTAATCATTTACTCTCCAACTCATTTAAAATCTCTGTGAAATCATTAAAAATTCTAGCTAGTTCCTAACTAGAAAATAGTTACCTCTATTTTGAACAGAATGAAGTAGATAGCAACTAACATTCTTTAAAAGAGAAGGATTTTCTATCCACTTTATTCTCCCTAACTGTGCTATACTTAATTTAGTACATTCTTTGAGATTGGAGCTAGTATGAAAATCCATAAAACTGTGAATCCTGTTGCCTATGAAAACACCTATTACCTAGAAGGTGAAAAACACCTCATCGTTGTCGATCCTGGTAGCCATTGGGAAGCCATTCGTCAGACAATAGAGAGCATCAACAAACCGATCTGCGCTATTCTCTTGACCCACGCTCATTATGACCATATCATGAGTCTGGACCTAGTTCGCGAAACTTTTGGCAATCCTCCTGTCTATATCGCAGAGAGCGAAGCTAGCTGGCTTTACACTCCAGTCGATAATCTCTCTGGTCTCCCTCGTCATGATGATATGGCAGATGTGGTTGCAAAACCAGCAGAGCACACCTTTGTCTTTCATGAGGAATACCAGCTTGAGGAATTTCGTTTTACAGTTCTACCGACCCCAGGGCACTCTATTGGCGGTGTTTCTCTGGTCTTTCCTGATGCTCATCTAGTCTTGACGGGAGATGCTCTATTCCGAGAAACCATCGGACGGACAGACCTTCCTACAGGTAGCACGGAACAACTCCTCCATAGCATTCAGACGCAACTCTTCACCCTACCAAACTACGATGTCTATCCAGGACATGGTCCAGCTACGACTATCGCCCATGAAAAGACCTTTAATCCTTTTTTCTAGCAAGCAAAAAACCAAGGAATTTTTATCCTTGGTTTTTGTATATTGCTATTCAATTCTCCATTCTTTGATCTTAGAATCTAGTCTAGTATTGAATTTCATCAAATACTAGTTGACTGGCTCAAATTCTTTCCAATCAAATTTAGCTAAATCAAGTGCATTAGAAGAAATCTCTAAGATTTGCTCTGGCTTTTGATCACTACCAATTTGAAAGATACCTTCCTTAATCTTCTGTACTCCGTCTTTATCAAAAGCATACAGACTTAAGTTCATTTCTGGTCGTGTTGACTGCCAGTCTGCATATCTGACTTGGCCATTTTCATAAATGACTAGACTAGAACGAAAGCCTCCCGCAGAAGCTACATAAGCTGTATGAAGTAACTTGGGTTGTTTATTCTCTAAATAGTAAATGGCTCCTATATATTTTTTATCTCCAATAATTAATTCATCCTGACCATCATTATTTAAATCAGCAAACACATAATGAAGACTAGCTGGTTTATCGTAGGTGCTTAGTGTAAAGATATAGCCATACTCTTCAGAAAAAATCTTGTTCTGTTTCAACTTTTCATACAAGGATTCTCGGTCACCACTACTTAAAAGTGCCTGATAGTGATTGTACCGCTCTATTACTTCCTTGTACAAATCTTTTCCTGTTTCGCTTTTCGTTTCCATTGTTGTTGACGGCGTTGCCATTGAAGAACTTGTACTAGTTTGGCTCTCTGACTTCGTAGAGCTTTCCTTCTGTTCCTCTTTGGTAGAAGATGATTGTGTTGCCGAAGGTTCTATTTTTTCATCTTTTTTGTTTGCACCACAAGATGCTAAAACAAAAACAGTAAGAATAGCTGAAAGCATCATTAAAAATTTCTTCATGTTAACCTCTTTAACCCATCCTATGCAGATTTACGGTTTTTAGTATTAGATTGGATTCATTACCAAATAATCACGCGGTCTTCTGGTGAACGCCACATACCGTCTCCTTCTTTGACATCATAGGTTGTAAAGAAATCATCGAAGTTTGGTACTTGTACATTGACACGGAGTTTGGCTGGTGCGTGCACATCGACACTAGCCAAAAGTTTCATAAATTCTGGACGACCTTTCATGCGCCAGATGCGACCGAAGTTGTAGAAGAACTCTTCTGCTGAGAAGTCTGGTTCTCTCTTCGCTGCTTCAAGCGCTGCAGCGATTCCTCCCAAGTCAGCCACGTTTTCTGACACAGTCAATTTACCGTTGATGGTTGCTCCATAAGAATCCTGTCCATCAAACTGGTCAATGACTTTTTGTGTTTTCTCTTTGAAGGCAGTATAGTCACTCTCTGTCCACCAGTCCTTGAGACTACCATTTTCATCAAAGGAAGCTCCGTTGGTATCAAAGGCGTGGGAAATTTCATGGGCAATAACTGCACCAATACCACCGTAGTTAGCAGAAGATGACTGATGCAAGTCATAGAAAGGAGCCTGTAAAATAGCCGCTGGGAAGACGATCAGATTCTTCTGTGGATTATAGTAGGCATTGACCATATGAGCAGGCATGCCCCATTCCTTGTAGTCTACAGGTTGATTCCACTTGCTCCAACTGTGCTTGATTTCCACACGCCCAAAGGCTAGAGCATTGTCAAAAAGACTAGCAGTCTCATCCACTACCTTGTCCTTATAGCGTTCTGGCAATTCTTCTGGGTAACCGATATAAGGCTTGATAACATTGAGTTTAACGATGGCCTTGTCACGAGTTTCAGGAGTCAGCCAGTCATTTTTAGCCAAGCGTTCCTTATAGACATCAATCATAGTTGCCACTTTTTTCTCTACATCTGCCTTGGCCTCTGGAGAGAATTTTTCATGGGCATACCATAGACCCATGGCTTGTTTGAAAGGACCTTGTGCTAGTTGATAAGCTGCCTTGACCTTGTCTTTGGCTTCTGGAACTCCAGAAAGCGCACGGCTATAGGCACCTGACAAGACACGGATTTCTTCTGTTAAATAGCTGGTTGAGAGATTGACAACACTCAAAATCAAGGTTGCCTTAAGGAGAGGCCAAGTCTCTTCACTGTAGAATTGGTCTGCTGCTTGCCAGAAACGTTCCTCGTCTACGATAACCTTGTCTGGTACTTGTCCAAGAACAGCTTGGAAGAAGTCATCCAAAGGTAGGGCAGGCGCAAATTTCTTGAAATCTTCATAAGAATATGGATGGTAGAGCTTAGCATACTCTGAACTTTCTTCATTAGAGAGCACTACTGACGCAACTCGACGGTCCAATTCTAGTCTTTTCTCTAGCAAGTCTTCAATTTCTTCATCAGAGAAATCATAAGCCTTGAGGAGATTTGCGCTGGTTTCTTTCCAAAGAGTCAAGAGTTCTTCGCGTTGAGGATGGTCTTCTGCATAGTAGGTCGTATCTGGCAGGATCGTGCTTGGAGCGCTAGCCCATAGAACATTGATTCTGGCATCCATAAAGTCTGGCGATACACCAAAAGGAAGGAAATTAGGTTTTCCTGCAAGCTCAAACTCTGCTAGTTTGGCAGTGAAATCTGCAAAAGTCTCCAATTCTTGGAATTCTTTAAGAAGTGGTAAGACAGGTTTAATACCGTCAGCTTCTCTCTTGTCAAAATCACGAACTAGGCGGTGGTATTTGACAAAGTTTGCTAAGATAGCATCCTCAGGCACCTCTTCTCCTGCCAACCACTTGTCTGTTGTCGCCAACATCAAGTCTTCAATTTCCTGATCTAAATCAACAAAACCTCCCGTTTGAGATTTATCTGCTGGGATTTCAGCAGTCTTCTGCCATTCTCCATTGATTGCATCATAAAAATCATCTTGATAACGTGTCATCTTGTTCTCACTTTCATTTGTACTTGTTTTTAGCTTAACAAAAATTACCTGGGAATGCAATTAAAAATGAACTGATATTTTCTATTGTTTTTCAGTTATTATTTTAATTTTTTCAAAAATTAACTTGACTTAATTTTTTTTTTAAGGTATATTAAGAGTTAGGAGGAATACAAGTTTATGATACGTATCGAAAACCTCAGTGTCTCCTACAAAGAAACGTTGGCACTTAAGGATATTTCACTAGTGCTCCATGGACCAACAATTACTGGTATCATTGGTCCGAACGGTGCTGGAAAATCAACATTATTAAAAGGTATGCTGGGAATTATCCCACATCAAGGTCAGGCATTTCTCGATGACAAGGAAGTTAAAAAATCCTTACACCGAATCGCCTATGTCGAACAAAAAATCAATATCGACTACAACTTTCCCATCAAGGTCAAGGAATGTGTCTCGCTAGGACTATTTCCTTCTATTCCTCTCTTTCGCAGTTTAAATGCTAAACATTGGAAAAAAGTAGAGGAAGCCCTTGAAATCGTCGGCCTAGCTGACTACGCTGAACGTCAAATCAGTCAACTGTCTGGAGGTCAATTCCAGCGGGTCTTGATTGCCAGATGTTTGGTGCAGGAAGCCGATTATATCCTCTTGGATGAACCCTTTGTTGGGATTGACTCTGTCAGTGAGGAAATCATCATGAATACGCTGAGAGATTTGAAAAAAGCTGGTAAGACGGTTCTCATCGTTCACCACGACCTCAGCAAGGTTTCCCACTACTTCGATCAAGTCTTACTTGTCAATCGAGAAGTGATTGCCTTTGGTCCAACCAAAGAAACCTTTACCGAAGCCAATCTCAAAGAAGCTTACGGTAATCGACTCTTTTTCAATGGAGGTGACCTATGATTGCAGAATTTATCGATGGATTGCAAAAATTCCATTTCCTACAAAATGCCTTGATAACAGCTATTGTCGTCGGGGTCGTAGCTGGAGCTGTGGGATGTTTCATCATTCTACGTGGGATGTCACTCATGGGAGATGCTATTTCACATGCTGTCTTACCAGGTGTAGCCCTCTCCTTTATCTTGGGAGTTGACTTCTTTATCGGAGCCATTGTCTTTGGATTGCTAGCTGCTATCATCATTACCTACATCAAGGGGAACTCGATTATCAAAAGCGATACCGCCATCGGCATTACCTTTTCTTCTTTCTTAGCCCTCGGTATCATCTTGATTAGTGTCGCTAAAAGTTCAACTGACCTTTTCCATATCCTTTTTGGTAATATTCTAGCCGTCCAAGATACGGATATGTTTATCACTATGGGCGTAGGGGCGGTCATTCTCTTGTTAATCTGGATTTTCTTCAAGCAACTCTTGATCACTTCCTTTGATGAACTTCTGGCTAAAGCCATGGGAATGCCTGTCAATTTCTATCACTACCTCCTCATGATACTCCTGACTCTCGTGTCTGTGACAGCCATGCAAAGTGTCGGAACTATCCTGATTGTAGCCATGCTGATTACCCCAGCTGCAACTGCTTATCTGTATGCTAATAGCCTGAAAAGTATGATTTTCCTTTCCTCAACCTTTGGAGCTACAGCTTCAGTTTTGGGACTCTTTATTGGCTATAGTTTAAACTTAGCAGCTGGTTCTAGCATCGTACTTACAGCTGCTAGCTTCTTCTTAATCAGTTTCTTTATCTCTCCTAAACAACGATATTTGAAACTGAAAAATAAACATTTGTTAAAATAAGGGGCAAAACCCCAATAAATTGGAGGATCTAATGAAAAAATTAGGTACATTACTCGTTCTCTTTCTTTCCGTTATTGCTCTTGTAGCATGTGCTAGCGGAAAAAAAGATGCAGCTTCTGGTCAAAAACTAAAAGTTGTTGCTACAAACTCAATCATCGCTGATATTACTAAAAATATTGCTGGTGACAAGATTGATCTTCACAGTATCGTTCCGATTGGACAAGACCCACACGAATACGAACCACTCCCTGAAGATGTTAAGAAAACTTCTGAGGCTGACCTCATTTTCTATAACGGTATCAACCTTGAAACAGGTGGCAATGCTTGGTTTAGCAAATTGGTAGAAAATGCTAAGAAAACTGAAAACAAAGACTACTTTGCAGTCAGCGAAGGCGTTGATGTTATCTACCTTGAAGGAAAAAATGAAAAAGGTAAAGAAGACCCACACGCTTGGCTTAACCTTGAAAATGGAATTATCTTTGCTAAAAATATCGCCAAACAATTGAGCGCTAAAGATCCTAGCAACAAGGAATTCTACGAAAAAAATCTCAAAGAATATACTGATAAGTTAGACAAACTTGATAAAGAAAGTAAGGATAAATTTAATAACATCCCTGCTGAAAAGAAACTCATCGTAACCAGCGAAGGAGCATTCAAATACTTCTCTAAAGCCTATGGTGTCCCAAGTGCCTACATCTGGGAAATCAATACTGAAGAAGAAGGAACTCCTGAACAAATCAAGACCTTGGTTGAAAAACTTCGCCAAACAAAAGTTCCATCACTCTTTGTAGAATCAAGTGTGGATGACCGTCCAATGAAGACTGTTTCACAAGACACAAACATCCCAATCTACGCACAAATCTTTACTGACTCTATCGCAGAACAAGGTAAAGAAGGCGACAGCTACTACAACATGATGAAATACAACCTTGATAAGATTGCTGAAGGATTGGCAAAATAATACTCTTCGAAAATCAAATTCAAACCACGTCAGCGTCGCCTTGCCGTACTCAAGTACAGCCTGTGGCTAGCTTCCTAGTTTGCTCTTTGATTTTCATTGAGTATAAACCTCTGAAAAACGTCATTCTTTTCCGAATTGGCGTTTTTTCTATGCCCACATTTTCAGTCAAATCATTGGAAAATTCCGACTGTTTCAGCTAAAATGGAAGAAAAAAGATTGGAGTATCCTATGGTAACTTTCCTCGGAAATCCTGTTAGCTTTACAGGTAAACAACTACAAGTCGGCGACAAGGCACTTGATTTTTCTCTCACTACAACAGACCTGTCTAAAAAATCTCTGGCTGATTTTGATGGCAAGAAAAAAGTCTTGAGTGTCGTGCCTTCTATCGATACAGGTATCTGCTCAACTCAAACGCGTCGTTTTAATGAAGAACTGGCTGGACTGGATAACACGGTCGTCTTGACTGTTTCCATGGACCTCCCTTTTGCCCAAAAACGTTGGTGTGGTGCTGAAGGTATTGAAAATGCCATCATGCTCTCGGACTATTTCGACCAGTCCTTTGGACGTGATTATGCCCTCTTAATCAATGAGTGGCACCTATTGGCACGCGCAGTCTTTGTCCTCGACACCGACAATACTATTCGCTACGTTGAATACGTGGACAATATCAATTCTGAACCAAACTTCGAAGCCGCAATTACAGCTGCTAAAGAACTAAATTAGAAGCCATTGTGGCAGATAGCTAGAGAAATCTAGCTTTTTTTGATATACTAGATAAAGATATTAGACAAGAGGAAACGAATGACCCCTAATAAAGAAGATTATCTAAAGTGTATTTATGAAATTGGCATAGATTTGCATAAGATTACCAACAAGGAAATTGCGGCTCGTATGCAAGTCTCTCCCCCTGCCGTAACTGAAATGATTAAACGGATGAAGAGCGAAAATCTCATCCTTAAGGACAAGGAATGTGGCTATCTACTGACGGACCTTGGGCTCAAACTGGTCTCAGAGCTCTACCGTAAGCATCGCTTGATTGAAGTTTTTCTAGTCCATCATTTAGACTATACGAGTGACCAGATTCACGAGGAAGCTGAGGTATTGGAACATACTGTCTCTGAGCTATTCGTGGAGAGACTAGAAAAATTGCTTGGATTCCCCAAGACCTGCCCTCACGGAGGAACTATTCCCGCCAAGGGAGAACTCCTGGTTGAAGTCAATAACCTGCCACTAGCTGACATCAAGGAAGCTGGCGCCTACCGCCTGACTCGTGTGCACGATAGTTTTGACATTCTCAATTATTTGGATAAGCACTCACTTCACATCGGTGACCATCTCCAAGTCCAGCAGTTTGATGGCTTCAGCAATACCTTCACTATCCTCAGTAAAAACGAGGATTTACAAGTAAGTATGGACATTGCCAAACAACTCTATGTCGAAAAAATCGACTAATTTTTCAAGTACCCTACCAACCCTGAAAGTTTTATTTTCAGGGTTTTATTTCTATCATTTGATTTTGCTTTCATTTAGTTGTATAATATTTTTTAAAAAAAGAAAGATATTTTAATATATGAAAAAATCACTAAAAATTTTTGCGACATCCAAATGGTTTGACCTCTTCGGGGTTGCTTTGGTCGTTGGGATTGCGATTGCATCTGGTTACCTCAACTCACGTCTCGACAAATTTGTAGATTGGGGCCCCTGGACTGCCCTTGTTCCTTTTGGATTGATTTCCGTAACCAACGTTGGGATTTCCATGTTGTCCACTCGTTTCACGGGAAAATTAAGCAAATGGGGAAATTACTTTGGCATTGTTAATACCATTTTATCTGGTACCATTGACTATATCCTTGGAAATAAGGCGGCCATTATCACCTATCCTGTCACCTTCCTCATTTATACCTTTGCTATTAAGAAATGGGAAGCTTCGCAAGAAGGCAGACCCAACCAAATGAGCCAAAAACAGGTAAAATTGGCAGCCATGATCATTTCCATCATCGCCTTCCTCTTTGCCTTTGTGACCAACTATATCGGCTATGAAGGAAAGATGAATCTCCTTGCCTACGTAACAACTATTGCCTTTGCACTGTCCCTCATTGCCAATGCTTTTAACGCATTGAAACTAACAACTCAGTGGGGCTTTTGGTTGATTTACAATTTTGTTCAGCTGACAAAAGCTGGTATTCAAGGAAATTTTGCCAATATCGGAAAATACATCTTTTATATCCTCAATGCAATCGGAGCTTTATTTGTCTGGAATGATGAAGAGGTGGAACAATAAGAGGGAAATCAAATAAAGAAATCTAACAGAATCTCCTTACTAAAATTTTTATCATTTTAGTTGTAACTCCCATTCTTTTGGAGTAGAATGAAGCTAGATAAAAGAGGGAGGTCATCTTATGAAAAAACTCTTTAGACTCCATTTTACAACAATTGCAGTTATTGATTTGCTACTATTGGCATTTTTTAGCAAAAGACCCGAGACATCTTTGGAGTGGCTCTTGCTCTCTGGTTTTATTTTCCTCCTTGCTCAGAGTCTACTACTATTTCGCTTGGTCGTCCGACTCAAACATCAATTCGCTGAGATTTATCCTCAAATCAATAAAAAGATTCGCTTCTACTATTTAGGGGTTCTCTCCATTGATTTTCTATTTTTTGTCCTTTTAACCTTCGTTAGTTCTCAGCGTTTTCCCTCTCTTATGCCAATCATCACTGCTTGTCATTCTACTTTATATTATATGACAGCTGACTACCTAAGAGAAAACTATCCAGACTTTTACGATAAACACGTCTCTTTATGGGAGTGTCTCTAAGGAAAAGGAGGTTTTGGCATGGAAAAATCATCTACACCAAAACCATTCAACTCCTTGTCATTGATGGAATCATGCTGGCATTTTTGACATTTAAAGAGAGACTCACTTGGGATTGGATTTTGATTTATAGTGGTTGGCTTATACTCAATGAAAATCAAAGAGTAAACTAGGAAGCTAGCCGCAAGCTGTACTTGAGTACGGTAAGGCGACGCTGACGTGGTTTGAAGAGATTTTCGAAGAGTATTATTTTCTTTCATCCTGTACTACTTACTTATCTTTCTAACCAACTTTGTGACCACTTTAGTCAACTCTATTCCCAGATTAGACCGAGATTCTGGCGTTTTGCCTTACAAATCCTTCTATGGGATAGCCTGATGATTCTCTTCTTGATATGTTTAAGTGGTTTCCCACTTTTCCTTCAGGGCACTCTCCTCATCCTAGGACATCTCATCCCTTCCTATCGCACTTGCCAAATCCTGAAAAGATACTTTCCAAAAGCCTATCAGGAACCGATTTCATTTTGGAGTATTTTGTAATAGATGAGAAAAACCAAGCCTGCTGGGCTTGGTCTTTCTTATCTATTTTTAGTATCAAGGATAATGGTAACAGGTCCGTCATTGACCAGCTCAACCTGCATATCCGCTCCAAAAATGCCTATCTGAACGGGCACTTCTTGCGCTAATTTTTGATTGAAAGCATCATAGAAGTCTGATGCCATATCCGGCTTGGCCGCACCTGTAAAGGCTGGACGATTGCCTTTCTTAGTATCCGCAAAGAGGGTAAACTGAGAAATAGAGAGGATTTCTCCTTCAATATCTTTGACAGACAGGTTCATCTTGCCTTCTACGTCTGAAAAAATCCGCATATTGACCAGTTTTCTCACGGCATAATCCAAATCTTCCTCTTGGTCCTCTGGTCCAACACCAACCAGCAATAAGAGTCCCTGATTGATTTTTCCCTGAACCTGACCTTCGATACTCACTTGGGCTTTTGTAACCCGTTGAATAATGATTTTCATAATAGCCTTTCTAGTAAGAGCTAGGCCAATTAGCCGTTGGTCCGTTTGACAGAGTAAACTTCTGGCACACTCTTAATCTTGTCCACAACCGTGGTCAGTGTAGAGAGGTTGGCAATGCCAAAGGATACATGGATATTAGCAAATTTCATATCCTTGGTTGGTTGGGCGTTGACTGTTGAGATATTCTTGGTTGTGTTTGAAAGAACTTGCAGTACATCGTTCAACAGTCCTGTACGGTTGAGGCCATAGATATCAATATGGGCCATATACTCCTTATTTGAGTTTGAATACTGGTCTTCCCATTCCACATCAAGGAGACGTTGCTCGTAGTTTTCTTGGGCGCGCAGGTTCATACAGTCCACACGGTGAATAGCCACACCTCGACCCTTGGTAATGTAACCGACAATATCGTCACCAGGAACAGGATTACAACACTTAGCAATCCGCACTAGGAGACCTGAGGCACCTTCAATGACCACTCCACCCTCATGCTTAACCTTGAGGGTTTCTTTGTTTTCAACCTTGATCTCGCCACCTTTGACAAGCTCTTCTGCTTCCGCCTTGGCCTTGGCACGTTCTTCCTCACGACGTTCCTTTTCAGTCAGACGGTTAAAGACCGTAATAGCTCCAATTTCTCCAAAACCAATAGCCGCAAAGAGGGATTCTTCTGTCTTGTAGCTGGTCTTTTGCAGAACTTGGTCCATATGACGCTTGTCCATGAATTTATTGGCCACATAGCCATTTTCTTGGAACTGAGCCATCAGCATTTCACGGCCCTTGTTGACAGACAATTCCTTATCTTGATTTTTAAAGAACTGACGAATCTTATTGCGCGCCTTGCTGGTCTTGACCATATTGAGCCAGTCACGGCTAGGTCCAAATGAGTTAGGGTTGGTGACAATTTCAACCTGATCACCTGTCTTGAGCTTGGTTGTCAGTGGAACCATACGGCCATTGACCTTGGCACCAGTTGCTTTTTCCCCGACTTTTGTATGGATTTCATAGGCAAAGTCAATCGGTCCTGAATCTTTTGGAAGAGAGCGGACAGCTCCATCTGGGGTAAAGACGTAAATCTCCTCAGCCAGATAGTTTTCCTTAACTGAATCGACAAATTCCTTGGCATCATCGGCCTGGTCTTGGAGCTCCATCATCTCCTTAATCCAGTTCATCCCAATAGCTGATTCCTTGCTGTTAACCTGCCCCTTAACGCCTTTCTTATAAGCCCAGTGAGCCGCAACCCCGTACTCAGCTACCTCGTGCATAGCCTTGGTCCGAATCTGGAATTCAATCGGCCCTTTTGGCCCATAAACAGTCGTATGGATAGACTGGTAACCATTGGCCTTGCGATTAGCAATATAGTCTTTAAAGCGACCTGGCATCGGTTTCCAAAGCTCATGCACATAACCAAGCATGGCATAAACATCACTTTGGGTATCCAAAATACAACGAATAGCAATCAAATCATAGATTTCCTCAAAACGTTTTCTCTTATCCTGCATTTTGCGGAAAATCGAGTAAATATGTTTGGGACGACCATAAATCTTCCCTTTCAAGTGACGATCCGTTGTATAGTTTTCTAATTTTGTGACCACCTCATCCACCAAGGCTTCACGCTCTCTGCGCTTTTCCTTCATCATATGGGTAATCTTGTAAAACTCCGTTGGATTTAGATAACGGAAAGATAGGTCTTCCAACTCCCATTTGACACTGGAAATCCCCAAACGATGGGCAAGTGGAGCATAGATTTCCATGGTTTCTTTGGAAATGCGCTCCTGCTTGTCTTTTCGAAGGTGTTTCAGGGTCCGCATATTGTGCAAGCGGTCAGACAGTTTGACCAAGATAACACGGATGTCCTCAGACATGGCCATGAGCATCTTGCGATGATTTTCCGCCAATTGCTCCTCGATCGATTTGTACTCGACCTTACCAAGTTTGGTAACCCCATCGACGATTACCCGCACATCAGGGCCAAACTCTCTCTCCAAATCATCCAAGGTCGCATCTGTATCTTCTACCACATCATGCAAGAAACCACAAGCAACCGTTACGGCATCTAGCTTAAGTTTGGCTAAAATCCCTGCCACTTGGATAGGGTGAATAATGTAAGGTTCGCCAGATTTCCTATACTGGCCACTGTGGCATTCAACAGCATAGACTAAGGCCTTATGGACAAAAGCAACATCTTCTTTTGATAAATATTTTTGCGTTAAAGCGACAACCTCATCGCCCGTCAAATTCACTTCTTTCGGCATCTCTACTCTCCAATTCTTCCTACCATTTTATCACTTTTTTAAGAATATGAAAACTAGAAAATTCCCTCTCAATCAATCCACATTTCAAAAAACACTGCCAGGTTTCTCTAGCAGTGTTTTGACATTTCATTTATCTTAATAAACTGTTCTTTCAGTTTCTACATCGAAGAAGTGGGCTTTGTTCAAGTCAAATCCAAGTTCAACTGTTGCGCCTGTTTGCAAGTAGTCACGAGCATCAACTTTAGCAACGAATTCATCTTTACCAACTTGGCAGTATAGGTGAGATTCTGAACCAAGCAATTCTGATACAGAGATAGTCGCTTTTACAACTGATTCTGGGAATGTTTCAAGGAATGCTTCCTCTGCATTCACGTCTTCTGGACGAATACCGAAGATCAATTCTTTACCTTCGTAGCCTTTTTCACGAAGAACTTTCAAAGCGCCTTCTGGCACTTTCAAACGGAAACCGTCTGAAACAATTTCGCTACCAACTAATTTCACATTAATGAAGTTCATAGCTGGGCTTCCAACGAATCCTGCAACGAATTTGTTAACTGGGTTTTTGTAAACTTCTTGAGGAGAACCGATTTGTTCTACACGTCCGATAGTACCTGTACCAGCAGGGTTCTTAGTTGCTGACATGATAACGATACGGTCTGCAAGTGTCATTGCTTCTGTTTGGTCGTGAGTTACGTAGATAGTTGTAGCTCCGATACGACGGTGGATTTTAGCGATTTCAGCACGCATTGATACACGAAGTTTTGCATCCAAGTTTGACAAAGGTTCGTCCATCAAGAATACTTTTGCATCACGGACAATGGCACGCCCCATGGCAACACGTTGACGTTGACCACCTGAAAGGTCAGCAGGTTTACGTTCCAAGAATTCTTTCAATCCAAGGATTTCAGCTGCTTCTTGCACACGTTTGTCAATGTCTTCTTTGCTGTATTTACGCAATTTCAAACCGAAAGCCATGTTGTCATAAACAGTCATGTGTGGGTAAAGAGCGTAGTTTTGGAATACCATGGCGATGTCACGGTCTTTTGGAGCTACGTCGTTGACAACCACGCCATCGATAGATGCAGTACCTTCTGTGATGTCTTCAAGACCAGCGATCATACGAAGAGTTGTTGATTTACCACATCCTGAAGGACCTACGAAAACGATAAATTCTTTGTCTTTAATGTTCAAGTTGAAGTCTTCAACTGAGTAGTGTTCGCTGTTTGGATATTTTTTGTAAATATTTTTAAGATTTAATTCTACCATGAGGTGAACTCCTTTTGTCTTTTGATAGTTTCATTATAGATGAAAACGCTTTATCTTTCTATGGCAAAGTGACCAAAAAAACAAAAAAGTTCTGTGCAACTTGCACAAAACTTTAGAGAATATCTGGCAAAATCAACTGATAACACAGGGTCAGGTCTGTCAATTCCTTCAACTGAAGCCCTGTCAATTCTTCCCACTTATCAATCTTGTATTGGAGAGAATTGCGGTGCAGATAGAGTTGCTGGGCTGTTTTAGTGAGAACAGCACTATTTTCCCAAAGGGAGAGAATGATTTCCTGAATCTGGTCCTGATCCAAAATCATCTGGTGCAAGCATTCCTTGATTGCTCTCAGGTTCACAAGTCTGTCTCCCATACTCCAAAGATAGAGTTGTGAAAAAGTGTGAACACCTTGGTGACCCTGACGCCACCAAATCTTAAACAAATCCCGCTCTGCTTTGATTAAGCCTGACAGGGCTTGATGTCCTGTCTGAGACCAAACCTGGCCCAACATGATGGATAGACGAAGTCCAAAGTCATACTCAACCGCTTCAATCGTATCACTTAAAATAGCTCGTACAGAAGTGTACTTATCTTGTTGCAGCACGAAAACATAGTCCTGAGCTCCGACTTGAAGCACCGTCTGACAGTTAGGAAAAAGGGTCCTCATCATATCCAGCCAAGAAGCTAGATTTTCCTGCTGAAAATAGGAAAGATGACAATAAACCAACTGAATCTTTTTAAAAGCTTGCGGTGCCTGTCCCTTGCCCTCAACCAGATAAGAATACCAAGGATTGAGCGAACGAGCCTGCTCCTGCTGAGTCAAAAGCGAAATCAACTGCTTTTCACGCTCACTGAGACCAGTTTCCTCCAGCAAAATCCACTGCTGAGAAGCTAAAGGGAGAGTAAGATAGCCCTCTTTCTCTACTGGTTGGTCTGAAATCTGAGCCTCAGGAAACCAGTCTTGTAGTTCTTTTGCCATCATGTCCTAGCCCTCCACTTTTTGGATGCACCACGAAATCAAGCTCTCAAGACGTTCCAGATTTTCAGTCATATGGAGATAGCCCATGACTGCTTCAAAACCTGTGGACATACGGTAAGTCACTACATCAGCATTTTTAGCCTTTGTGTGACTATTGGTATTGCGACCACGTTTATAGATTTCTTCTTCTTTATCCGTTAGAACTTCTTCTTCTAACATAAGGGAAATCAAGTGTGCCTGAGCCTTGGCTGACACATACTTGGTCGCTTCTTGGTGGAGTTTATTGGGCTTGGTCATGCCTTTGAGGATGAGGTGGCGGCGAATATACATAGAATACACCGCATCTCCCTCAAAAGCTAACGCAATCCCGTTAATGAGATTGACATCAATCACGTGTCCACCTCACTCCATCTTTGGTGTCAAGAAGCTTAATTCCCTGAGCAGCCAATTGGTCACGGATCTGGTCCGCTGTCGCAAAGTCACGATTGGCACGCGCTTCTTGGCGTTTTTGAATCAAGTCTTCAATCTCTGCATCCAAAACTTCCTCAACAAAGACAATTCCAAAGACTTCTAACATAGCCGCAAGAGCTTCCTTAACACTTGCATCATAATTGCCAGAGTTAATCCACTTGGCCATTTCAAAGACAACTGTGATACCATTAGCAGCGTTGAAATCCTCATCCATAGCAGCTACAAACCTATCTTTAAAGTCTTGTAACTCTTGAGCATCTACAGTTCCAGTAAATGGTTGCTCGTAAGTATTCTTCAGATACTTGAGATTGGTCTCCGCATCCCGCACTGCCTTTTCCGTAAAGTTGATTGGCTTGCGATAGTGTTGAGTCGCAAAGAAGAAACGAAGCACTTGCCCATCTAGGGTTTTAAGGGCATCGTGCACTGTGATAAAGTTACCCAAGGACTTGGACATCTTGACATTATCGATATTGACAAAGCCATTGTGCATCCAGTAGTTAGCAAAGGTCTTGCCTGTTTTGGCTTCTGACTGGGCAATTTCATTGGTATGATGAGGAAACTCGAGATCGGCTCCGCCACCGTGGATATCAATGGTATCGCCCAAAATCTCTGTTGACATGACCGAACACTCAATATGCCAGCCTGGACGACCAGGTCCCCAAGGACTATCCCAAGAAATCTCGCCTGGCTTGGCAGCTTTCCAGAGGGCAAAGTCTACAGGATTTTCCTTACGTGCCGTTTCTTCATCGGTACGACCTGAAGCACCTAGCTCCAAGTCTTCCAAGGTTTTATTGGCCAACTTGGCATAGTTATGAGATTTTTCCACACGGAAATAGACATCTCCTTGGCTCTCATAAGCAAAACCTTTTTCAATCAAGTCTTCCACAAAGCGGATGATGTCAGCCATAAACTCCACCACACGAGGATGGCGAGTCGCAGGTTTGACGCCCAAGGCCGTCACATCCTCACGAAAGGCAGCGATGTACTTGTCCGCAACCTCCTGAGGCGTGATGCCTTCTTCCTTGGCACGGTTGATAATCTTATCATCCACATCCGTAAAATTGGAAATATAGGCAACCTCGTACCCACGATACTCAAAATAGCGACGAATGGTATCAAAAGCCACCGTCGAACGAGCATTCCCCACGTGGATATAGTTATACACGGTTGGCCCACAAACATACATCTTGACTTTGCTGTCCTCAATCGGGACAAACTCTCGCAAATCACGAGACATGGTATCGTAAATTTTAATCATGCGGTCCACTCCCTTCTCTATTTCTGACTTTTTCGGCTGAAAACCAGCTCTGCAAAAGGACCAAATTGTCTGAGTCTATCCAGTTGATAAAAGCGCTGCCCTTCCTCTTGGGTAAAGAGGGGAACCCCCTTTCCTAGGATAAGGGGCGCTATCTGAATAATGAGGTGGTCGAAAAGATCCGCATCCAAGAGCGGTCCTACTAAGGAATTACCACCAATCACAAAGACATTTTTGCCTTTGTCAATCTGGTGAACAAAGTCCACCACATCCCCAGCTACTGGCTGGTAATTGCTGACAGGCAGGTTTCTATCATGCGTAAAGACATAGTTTTCCGTAGCTTGATAAAAACTTTCTACATCTTGCAAATCTTGGATTTCCTCAAAGGTCCGCTTGCCCATGATGGTGATATCCATTTGCCTGTAAAAGTCATCATAGCCTGTATCCTCTACAGAACCAAGCTGATGCAGCCAGTCTATCCTGTGCTGGCTGTCTGCCAAGTAGCCATCCATGGTGATACAGCCATAAAAATATACTGCCATTCTTGTAGTTTCCTTTCTAGTTCTGCTTCGCCTTCACTTAGCGGGATAGACCCAAAAGATTATACCTAAGCTAATGAAAGTATTCAGCAAAATCCTTTCTGGACAAGAAAAATAAGCCAGACAACAGCAATTCCAATCTGCAGCAGAAAGGTTCATTCTTAAACATTCAAGCGCCTCTCTTGTCTACTTCCGTCTCAAGGTGTAATAGATTTTAATCATAAAATAATAGTCAAGAAAACTAAAATCCGAGAACAGTTAGTTTCATCACTAAGAGTTCAATTGAATGTCAGTCCGAATGTCTCTACACTTCGGAATCCCTTGCTCCTTTATCATTCAGATAAACCACCTGAGTCTGTTTGACAAAACCAATTTTTTCATACAAGCGTTTGGCACCTACATTGCTATCTTCCACGGCAATCTGAAATTCCTTATCATTTTGCTCAATTAGTTGGTTGACAAGGGATTTTGCTAAATAGCTTCCATAGCCTTTTCCACGTTCAGGTTCCGATATTGCTAAACCGTAGAAATAATTCGTATCGCTCGATAAATCAACCGTGCAAGTTCCAATAACCTGATCGTTTTTTAACAAAATATATAAGCGACTTTCTGGATCCTTCAGAGCTTCAGCGACATATCTATCCACAATCTCTCTAGACTCATGTTCCTCTGAAAATGCCTGAAATTTTAACTGACTAATTTGATTTTGATACGAACTATCTGCTAACAAAACTTCAAGATTGGAAAGCTTTTCTAACGGATAAGGTCTTCTATCCTTACCTAACCAGGTTTCTGTATCCTCGTCCTCGACCAATCCCCAGTTGCTGACAAAATCAGGATAACGGTCTAGAAAAACACGCTCTGTCTGAAAAATAACTGAACGAATAGGGAAAGAAGCCGTTTCTTTCTCAAAACTAGTAAACAATGCACGCGCAATCCCCTGATGGCGATGACCTGGATGAACCAGTATCGTCACTTCTACATCTTGGTCATCTGCATAGACAGTTAATAAACCAACAAGTTCGCCTTTTTCATAATAAAGGAAAAAGGCGGGCATGTTTGGATCAAAATTAAGCATGTTAGAGAGATAGAGATCACGATAGGTACCGTCATAGTTTTGGCAACAGTTAATTAGTTTTTTCGCCTCAGATAACTCCTCTTGGCTTAACTTGTTTCTTGCTTGAATCATATAGCTATCCTCTACAAACCAGACGATCTGTGACTGGCTTCACGGGCATGCTCTAGCTTGTCTAGATAGTATTTCCGTTTCTCCTCTACCTCGTGAATGGTTGGCTCGTCTTTCTCACCATGAACTCGGACGATCTTAGCAGGAATTCCGACCACTGTCACATCACTTGGAACATCTGCAACAACTACTGCTGCTGCACCGACTTTGGCATTTTCACCGATTTCAACGGGTCCAATGACTTGGGCATGAGCTGATATCAAGGCTCCCTTTCGAACAGTAGGATGGCGTTTTCCACAGTCTTTCCCTGTTCCCCCAAGAGTCACTCCGTGATAGAGAAGAACGCCTTTTTCAACAATCGCTGTCTCTCCAATCACTAAGCCAGAACCGTGGTCAATAAAGACACCTGAATCAATCTGAGCTCCTGGATGAATCTCAATCTGAGTCCAAAAGCGCCAGAACTGACTGTGCATACGAGCCAGTAGTTTGAAGCCATGCTTCCAGAGAAAATGCGAGAGACGGTGGGCCGCCAAGGCCTTGACACCTGGATAAGTCAGCAAAACCTCCAAAGTGGTGCGGGCCGCTGGATCATTTTCTTTTACGATATCAATGGTTTCGCGCCACCATCCCATACATTTCTCCTTTTCTTATTCTGAATCTTTTGGTGTTTCTGTAAATTCTTTCTTAGGTTTGTGGTCCTTGTGATGACGTGGGCGGTGAGGTCTCTCAGACTTTTCGCCTTTTTCATCACGTTCAGGTTTTGGAGGACGAGGAAGAAGAGCTTTCATAGAAGCATCCACACGTCCTTTTTCATCAATCTTAATAACCTTAACATCAACTTCATCCCCGATTGCTACCAAGTCTTCGACATTATTGGTACGAGTCCAAGCCATCTCAGAGATATGAACAAGGGCATCTGTCTTATCAAAGAGGTTAACAAAGGCACCAAATTTCTCGATACGAACGACTTTAGCACGGTAAACTTCGTCCACCTTAGCTTCACGAACCAAACCAGCAATGATTTCCTTCGCACGGTTAATGGCAGCTTGGTCGCTAGAGTAGATAGATACATTTCCTTCTTCATCGATATCAATCTTAACGCCTGTTTCAGCGATAATCTTGTCGATGGTTTCTCCACCCTTACCGATGACAATCTTAATCTTGTCCACATCAATCTTGATGGTATCAATTTTTGGAGCAGTTGGAGCCAATTCTGGACGAACTTCTGGAATGGTTGCTTCAATCACATCAAGGATTTCAAAACGGGCTTTCTTGGCTTGGGCAAGTGCTTCTGTCAAGATTTCTGCAGTAATCCCTTGAATTTTGATATCCATTTGTAGGGCTGTAATCCCGTCACGAGTTCCTGCAACCTTGAAGTCCATGTCTCCAAAGTGGTCTTCCAAACCTTGGATATCTGTCAAGACTGTGTAGTTATTTCCATCTGAGATGAGACCCATGGCAATACCAGCTACTGGCGCCTTGATTGGCACACCACCAGCCATAAGGGCAAGAGTTCCCGCACAGATAGAAGCTTGAGATGAAGAACCATTTGATTCCAAGACCTCAGCTACCAAGCGGATAGCATATGGGAATTCTTCCAAACTTGGCAAGACTTGAGCAAGAGCACGCTCACCAAGGGCCCCGTGACCGATTTCACGACGACCTGGTGCACCATAACGACCAGTTTCCCCTACAGAGTATTGTGGGAAGTTATAGTGGTGCATAAAACGTTTCTTGTACTCTGGATCCAAACCATCGATGATTTGAGTTTCCCCCATCGGAGCCAAGGTCAAGACTGAAAGAGCTTGAGTTTGTCCACGAGTGAAGAGACCAGAACCGTGCACACGAGGAAGGAAGTCAACAACCGCATCCAAAGGACGGATTTCATCGACCTTACGACCATCAGGACGAACCTTATCTTCTGTAATTAAACGTCGCACTTCTGCGTGTTCCATTTGTTCCAAGATTTCAGCCACATCACGCATGATACGGTCAAATTCTTCGTGGTCTGCATATTTTTCTTCGTAAACAGCTGTTACTTGGTCCTTAACTGCTTGAGTTGCAGCTTCACGAGCCAATTTTTCTTCTACTTGGACCGCTTTTTGGAGGTCACTGTTGTAGGCTGCGATAATTTCAGCTTGCAAGTCAGCGTCCACATGAAGCAATTCCACTTCTGCTTTTGCTTTACCGACTGCTGCAACGATTTCTTCTTGGAAAGCAATCAATTCTTTGACTGCTTCATGTCCTTTGAGAAGGGCTTCCAACATGA
The DNA here is from genome assembly GCF_003859975.1 of Streptococcus sp. OH4692_COT-348. GTDB lineage: Bacteria > Bacillota > Bacilli > Lactobacillales > Streptococcaceae > Streptococcus. The sequence goes on along the minus strand of NZ_RQZB01000007.1, from coordinate 80,648 downwards.
TTTCTTCTGACAATTCTTTAGCACCAGATTCTACCATGTTGATGGCGTGTTTAGTTCCTGCTACTGTCAATTCAAGGAGAGATTGCTCTGCCTGTTCTTGCGTAGGGTTGATGATGATTTGACCATCCACATAACCCACTTGGACACCAGCGATTGGACCGTCAAATGGAATATCTGAAATGGAAAGTGCCAAGGATGAACCAAACATAGCTGCCATTGGTGCAGAAGCATTTTCATCATAAGAAAGCACGGTGTTGATGACTTGGACTTCATTACGGAAACCTTCCGCAAACATGGGACGGATTGGACGATCAATCAAACGTGCTGTCAAAGTCGCATCCGTTGAAGGACGTCCTTCACGCTTCATAAAGCCACCAGGAAACTTCCCAGCTGCATACATTTTTTCTTCGTAGTTGACTTGAAGAGGGAAGAAATCCCCAGTTGCCATTTTCTTAGACATAACGGCTGCAGTCAAGACAGTTGACTCACCGTAACGCACGACAACAGAGCCATTTGCTTGCTTGGCAACCTGACCAGTCTCTACAATTAACTCACGACCCGCAAAAGTCGTTTGAAACACTTGTTTTGTCATTTTAATCCCCTTTGGATTGATGAAATTATACGCCTTGCCTACAAAGATCAAGATATTTTGGACGGTTCGGCTTGCCGAACATTTCTGTAGAAAAATAGGAAGATGACGCCGCACTCGATGAGTGCTAGGAAGCTTATCTTTTTTCCTAGAGAAATGAGGTCAAAATTCAATTAAGAATCTTTGATAGCGTGAAATATCTTTTAAATACTCACTCTGTTCGTGTTTTTTGAAACACACATTATCAGATTTTGTTTAAAAAATAATCAACTTTAAACAAACTTCTACAACCTAAATACCCTCATCTTTGTATCAAGTACGTACAGAGTCTATTTTATCATATTTTTCTTAAAAAGTGCGGTCTTTACCATTAAAAAGGAACCATTCCCCTCAGCTGAGAAGAATGGTTTGCTTTTTATTATCCTAGAGACTGATGATTAAACAAGGCATGGGTCGCTTGGTGAATGTGTTTTGCTGTATCCGCATTGTTCATAGTGTAGAGATGCACACCTGCAACATCCTGAGTTACCAAGTCCACGATTTGGTCCACTGCATAGGCAAGTCCTGCTGCTCTGAGCGACTCAGGATCATGCTCATACTTGTCTAAGATAGCTTTAAATTTGCGTGGAAGATGGATATTCTCACAAGTCTTCAAGAGGCGGAGAGCCTGATTTCGATTCAGAATTGGCATAATCCCTGCATGAATAGGAACATCAATCCCAGCCAAGATGCACTTGTCTTGGAAATCATAGAAGCGCTCATTGTCAAAGAAAAGCTGAGTGACGAGGCTCGAACAACCTGCATCCACTTTCTTCTTAAGATTTTGAATATCTGAAATCTGATTTGGTGAATCTGGGTGTCCTTCTGGATAACAAGCACCAACAATATCAAAGTGAGGAGCTTGCTCCTTGATGAACTCAATCAAGTCAGTTGCGTAGCGAAAATCCTTTTGTGGTTCCACATCTGGAATAATATCCCCACGAAGAGCCAAGATTTTCTGCACTCCAACCTTGTCCAAATCAGCAATCGTTTCAGCAACCTTGTCCTTGTTCAAATAGATGGCTGGCAAGTGAGCAATAGTCGGAATCGCCAAGTCATTTTGGATAAAGTCGGCCAAACGGACCGTCGTTTCCTTGATATTAAATTTATTATTGCTGGCAGTTACACTGATAAAGTGGGGAGCCAACTCCTGCATATCTTGAAGAGCAGAAATAATGTTATCATTACCCACGGCTGGGTTGGGAGGGAACACTTCAAATGAGAGTGACGGTGTTTGGCGTGACATAGTCATTATCCTTTTCTAGTTGATTTTTTTCGTTAGCTGGATTCCTAGAATCCAAGTGAAACAGGCAGATTGACCAAACAGCGCTTCTTGAGAAATCCTTATCTTACAATTTCTCACGCGCAGCTTTAGCTGCTTCAACAAGGCGAATCAAGCTTTCTTTTGTTTCTGGAATACCACGTGTTTTCAAACCACAGTCAGGGTTGATCCAAACTTTCTTGCTTGGCACTTTAGCAAGGATGGCTTCGATTGTATTGTCGATTTCACCTTCATTTGGCACACGAGGTGAGTGGATATCGTAAACCCCAGGTCCTACTTCTGTTTGGAAGTTTTTCGCTTTGAGTTCGTCCAAAATTTCAAGGTTTGAACGGCTAGCTTCAAAGGAAATAACATCTGCATCCATGTTGTCGATAGCTGGGATGATATCTGTAAATTCTGAGTAACACATGTGAGTGTGGATTTGTGTATCTGGCGCTACTGTTGAGTGTACCAAACGGAAGGCAGGAATAGCCCAGTCAAGGTAGTCTTCATACCAGTCGCTACGACGGAGTGGCAATTTCTCACGCAGAGCAGCCTCGTCGATTTGGATGATTTTCACACCAGCAGCTTCAAGGTCAAGCACTTCATCCTTGATAGCAAGGGCGATTTGAAGAGTTGAATCCTTGATAGAGATGTCTTCACGTGGGAATGACCAGTTAAGAATTGTAACAGGTCCAGTCAACATACCTTTAACAGGTTTGTTTGTACGGCTTTGTGCATAGCTAGACCATTTAACAGTGATAGGGTTGAGACGAGTGACATCACCCCAGATGATTGGTGGTTTCACCCCACGCATACCGTAAGATTGTACCCAACCATTTTTAGAGAAGAGGTAACCTGACAAGTTTTGACCGAAGTACTCAACCATGTCATTACGCTCAAATTCACCGTGAACAAGGACATCAAAGTCGATATCTTCTTGCCATTTGATCCATTCATCAATTGTTTCAGCAAGGAAAGCATCGTACTCTTCTTGAGACAATTCACCCTTACGGTAAGCCAAACGTTTCGCACGAACTTCCTTAGTTTGAGGGAATGAACCGATAGTTGTTGTTGGAAGAGCTGGAAGTTTGAAAGCTTCTTCTTGGATAGCTTCACGTTCTGCAAAGGCTGGCAAACGAGTGTAGTCAGCGTCTGTCAAGCCAGCGATACGCGCACGAAGTTCCGCATTTTCACCAACACGTTCAGTCGCAAAGAGTTCTTTATTAGCAGCAAGAGCTTCTTCACCTTGACCGTTGCGGATAGCATCCAAGTCACGAATCTCATCCAATTTTTCAACCGCAAAAGCAAAGTGGTTCAAGATTGCTGGTTCAAATTCTTCATTAGCAGTTGTAAATGGAACATGAAGAAGTGAGCATGAGCTAGTCAACACAATGTTTTCAGCTGGAATTTGCTCAAGAACAGCCAAGCTCTTTTCGTAGTTGTTGCGCCAGATGTTTTTACCATTGACAATACCTGCATAAAGTGTCTTGTCAGCTGGGAAGCCACCTTTAACGAGTTCAAGAGTTTTCTTACCTTCAACGAAGTCAAGACCAATCGCATCTACTGGCAATTTCACAAGGTCAGCGTAGACGTCACGAACGTCTCCGAAGTAAGTTTGAAGCAAGACTTCAAGACCTTTTTTATCAGCCAAAAGTTTGTTATAGAGGTTCAAGAAGAGAGCTTTTTCTTCAGCTGTCAAATCTTTTACAAGAGCAGCTTCGTCGAGTTGGATACGAGATGCACCAAGTTCAGCCAATTTAGCAAAAACTTCTTGGTAAGCAGCAACTAAGCTGTCTACGAAGTCTTCTGCTTTCACGCCTTCTTCAAAGTCTGACAATTGAAGGAAAGTGAATGGACCTACAAGAACAGGGCGAGTGTTCAATCCAAGTTCTTTTGCTTCTTGGAACTCATCGAAAATCTTGTGACCTGCAAGTTTAACTTGAGTGTCTTTTTCAAATTTAGGAACGATGTAGTGGTAGTTGGTGTTGAACCATTTCTTCATTGGAAGGGCGCGAACATCCCCTTTTTCTCCTTGGTAACCACGACCCAAAGCGAAGTAGCGCTCAAGGTCAGACAAGTCCAAGTTTTGAACTGAAGCAGGTACCACGTTGAAGAGGAATGCTGCGTCTAGGAAGTTATCATAGTGAGAAAAGTCATTTGATGGAATTTCAGTAATACCTTTTTCTTTGACAATGTTCCAGTGTTTAGCACGCAAGTCTTTTGCGGCTGCCAAGAGTTCTTCTTCTGAGATTTCTTTTCTAAAGTATTTTTCAGTTGTAAATTTTAATTCGCGGAATTCGCCCAAACGAGGGAAACCGATGATTGTAGTTGACATGATGTGTCCTCCAAAATTTGTTGTTGAAACTATCTTAACAGAAAAGAAATCATCTGTATAATTGTAAAAAATTAGGCTTTGATATAGTTTGAAACTATATCTCCGTTTTAAACAAAAGAAAAAGACCTGAGAAAAATGCCTCAAATCCTTTGTGTAGCTTGTTTTTTAACAATATTTCAGTTAGGCTCTTCAAACGTGTTATTAGTAATTCTTATAAGTGACTATGGCTTGTTATTAGAAAAGACTATAGGTTGATCCCCTTCTCTCGGAGATTGTCCAGGCACTCCTCAAAGTAGGCAGCATCATGCTCCTTGTAAATAGGGCTCGTCAAAGTCTCCTCAGGTAAATCCTCATAAGAAGGACAAGTCTTGCCACGATAGTTCTTGTCCAGCCACTCTGGACTGACCTTAAAACCTCGTTTAACCATCTCCTCCATGATCAAGAGATGATAGGCATAGAGTCGATAGGGCGAGTGGGTAAAGACATAGTCCACCGTCGCATGCTTTCTGCCCCAGCCATTGCCACGCAAGGCACAACACTCTCTATGCTGTCCCAAGAGTTGAGGACGAGGAAGTTGTGAAATCAAAGCCTCATGCCAAAGTCTCATGGGAGTCTCCTTTCAGTAAAGTCGAATGTTGCAAGTAGGTATTGGGATAGCGTTCAAGCAACTCTCTCGTCTTAGCAATCACATCTTCCTTGTAAACCTGACCATAGCGGTAGCGATCCAGCAAGATCATATAGTCCTCACGCTCAGCATCTGTCGCTTTCTTTTTAAAATAGCCCCAAATATGCTGAAAGGCATTGCAAACCTGACCTCTATGCTCAGGAATTTGACTGGCACGATCGATCAGTTTTTGAACATGACTTACCTCCACCTCTTCATTCTTCAAGTATTGGCGAATCTCATTGTAAATATTGCTGGAATGGCTCAAAACGAGGTATTTGTTTCTCGCCCAGAGTTGCTGGCATTGAGATTTTTGATTAGTTTGTTCCATCTTTCTCCTTGCTTTTGATCAGTTTCCAGGAAATATGGAAACAAAGTTATATCTTAAAAATGAGCGAATCAATGACTTCACATGACTGAATGTATGAATCTTTTTTCTTCTTCTAAAAATTTCCTGACACTTAGGAAACAAAGTAATAATTTTCTTTTAGTTCTCGGAAACGGTCAAAACCTAGAATACCCTCATTTTGTAATCTGCCCAAAACGACACTAGGATGAATATCTATCTCCTCAGAAAATCGAAGGATATCTGTCTTATCAAAGTTTCCTTTTTCTACAAAAGCTTGATAATCTTCTGGTCTAATCAAGAAATCTTTTGCAAACTGGTCTGCCTGTTCCTCAGAACGAAGATAGGACTCACTGTTTCCTTCATCAGATGAAAAATCATTTTCCAAAATGTGCCCAATCTCATGGAAGAGTGAGAACCAAAAAATATCTGACGCTTTGTTTCGATCCGTAAGTAAAAGCAAGGCACTACCATTGCTAAATTTTTTAGTCGCTCCATTTAGATTGGCATTTGGCAAAGCAGGTAAACCTACTAGGACCACACCACAATCTAGCAAGATATCATACAATCGTTGAGGAAAAACTTCTGGATCTTGTCTGGTCAACTTTCTCAACGCAGGCAGACTTCTCTCTAGCTTTCTGCGATTTAACTTAGTTGTCGTTTTATCACGCGCTTTTTTAGATGCCAACTCCAGCATGATATTAGAGTTTACTATACTTTTAGTTGTAAACTCACGCGTATTCCGATAGCTGACTAGATGGTTAAAAGATGTAAGGTTTTCTAAACTTGCCACACCTAGAATCTTGCGAAGCTCGATAATCTTTTCCTTCAAAGTATAGCGTTTGTCTGGAACGTAGCCTTCTTCCTTAAAATACTTGAAATCAATCATCTCACAGATGTCTTTTTCGCCACCTTCTTCTAGCTCTCTTTGTTCTACAATCTCTGCCACTTTTACATCGTAAGCATTTTGAAGATTGAGCCAGGTTTGCATGGAAACTCCGCTTAGCTTGGCTAACTTATGAGCCGTTTCTTTACTGATGGACTCCTCAGCATTGACGAGCTTGCTGACAGTCTTTGCTGAAACTCCCAAACGCTCCGCAAATTCCTTCTGCGTTACGTTATAATCTTCAATTAATTCTTCAACATACTGACCTGGATGAAAAGCAATCAGGTTCTTGTATTCAACAATTTTATTACTCATAGTGATTGCTGACCTCCTCTATTTTTAGGATTTCGATTTCAACGGGACTTGGAAACACCTTTTCTAAATCCTCCTCACGAAATTCTACAATCAACCGATAGGAACTCCTTCGACCATCTATATCCAAAGCAAACTGTCCTTGTCTCTTTCCCTTAAGTTGGTGAAAGTGATACTTAGGAAAAGCCGTCACACTAGCCAAAGAATCCGCCGCTTCCAAAAAGTTGATCAACTGATGCAACTTTACCGCAACCTTTTCCGAAAAATCCTTTTTCGCCTGCCTCAGCTCTGTGCACTGCTTTTTAACAGTTTTGTTTGTATAGATAAGCTTCATATGTCCCTTTCTATATAATTAAATTACCTTTTAGGTAATTTAATTATATCATCTTTAGAAAACAAAAACCAGCCAAAAGTTAATTTGGATGGGATTTCAAATCTGATAGATGTATCTAACTATTTCCCCATCACCCTTTAAACTCTTTCAAAAACTCTTTAAGCTCAGCATCGGCTTCTGGTGTGGTTCCGTGTAGTTGACCGAGCATTTCAAGTAGGGAAGCGGTTTGGTTTTGGATTGCTTCATTTGTCGTGTTAATCTTGCTGACGATATCTGTCAGTGGTTCGACTTCTTCTTCCTCAAAAGTATCTACATAGCGAGGGATATTGAGGTTGTAGTCATTTTCAACGATTTCTTCATAACTTGCCAGATGGGCAAACTTATCAATCTCCTCACGTAACTTATAGGCTTCCAGAATCTTCTCGATATGAGCATCCGTCATGATATTTTGATTTTTCCCTTTATCAAACTCCTTAGAAGCATCGATAAAGTAGACATCACGATTGGTACGGTTCTTTTTGAGAATGATAACCGTAGTCGGAATGCTGGTATTAAAGAAGATATTAGCTGGTAGACCGATAACCGTGTCAATGGCCCCTTCTTCTAACAAGGCCTTACGAATGGTCCCTTCCGCATTTCCACGGAAAAGAACACCGTGAGGAAGGACGATAGCCATAACCCCATTATCTTGCTTGAGGTGGTAGTAACCATGCAAGAGGAAGGCAAAGTCAGCCTTGGACTGGGGCGCCAGTTTCCCAAAAGGAGAGAAACGTGGATCCGCCATAAAGCCAGAGCTTGCTGACCACTTAGCAGAGTAGGGTGGGTTCATGAGAACACCGTCAAAGTTGGTTGGCTCTTGTGTCGGCCAGTCTTCATCCAGTGTATCGGCATTGTGGAGAAATTGATTCTCAACAGGAACACCGTGTAGAATCATGTTCATCCGAGCTAGGTTATAGGTTGAGGTATTGAGTTCCTGACCAAAGTAGACAACCGTCTGCGGTTTATGAGAGTATTTCTTGGCATTGAGCAAGAGGGAACCAGAACCCATGGTCGCATCATAGATGGTAAAGCCTAGCTGGTCCTCACGACCCAAAAAGGCAATCTGAGTCATAAGTTTGGCAACAGGCTGAGGTGTATAGAACTCACCAGCCTTCTTGCCCGAGTCAGTCGCAAACTGACCAATCAGATACTCATAAGCATCCCCCAACATATCGCCAGCATGACCAGCCACATCTAGCACAGCCAACTCCTTCATGACTGCTGCCACCGTTTGGTTTTGCTTTTGCGGAGTTGCCCCTAACTTTTTGGAATAGAGGTCAATATCTTCAAAGAGGTTTTCATAGAGTTCATCACTCTGCTCGATATCACGAAAACCCTGAGCCAAATCTTCCAGCTGGAAAGTCCCCTCATTGACACGTGCTACAAGAGCCGTAAAGGTCAACTCAGGCTTGATACTATAGTTAAGTTCGTCCTTCATCACTGCAAGAAGATCTTCGTGAGTGTCCGCATCCTCATAGTAGTTACGATAGACCTCAAGGGCAGCCTCTAGACTCTCACTCCCCTCCTCCATGGTTTCCGCCACGAAAAAGAGCATCTTATCTGACAGGTACTTATAAAAGACCATGCCCAAAAGATAGGACTTATAGTCATTGGCATCCATCTTAGAGCGGAGAACATCCGCTGAGTTCCACAGGGCTTGGTAGAGCGACTGGGAAGTTTGTGTTGTTTCCATAATGTTTCTTTCTAAGTTTTAAATATAATTGTTAAAAGTTATCACTAATCATCTAGATAAACATATCCTGCAAGAGTTTCTTTTTGAATGTTTCTAGCTGAGAAATTTTTTCTTGGTAAGAGTTGATGAGGTTATCAAGGTTTGAGAAATAGGCGCCGATGGCTTGTTGTTCAGCAATTGTTGGTAAATAAAATGGAATTTCCGAAAAAGTTGGAAACTGTACACGTTGTTTTTCAATTAAAGTTCCTGTAGCAAACTGTTTATATTGATAGATTGCATACGTAGTTTTCAATAAAATTTTTAAAAAATCATTATTAAATTTTTCTACATCTATATTTTTCATCACAACATAATAGCCAGAAATCGAAATAGTAACGTCATTATTGTTTAGATCTAAGGCACCTAATGTAAGATTCATTGGATTATAAACAAACTCATTCAAATCAACCTTTTTAAATTTATCATTCTTTTTTACCAAAAAATCTCTTTTATAACGTTCTGTTTTAGGTGTTAATCCCTTCTCAACTGTTAAACTCCATAACTCGTTTTCCACAGAAGGTTCAATATAATTTGATATTTGTTCAAAAATATCACCTAAGTGATATTTTTCCCACTCACCTTCAAATTCATCTATACGAATCTCAGGAAAAGACTGTCCAGGTTTGGGAAACATCTTGGAAAGCATGGTCGCCTTGAGGGATTGGTAATTAGCGAGATTGTCCTTGTAGCTAGACAGGAGATCATCGAGATTGCGAAAAAAGGTACTGATTGCAGATTGTTCAGCAAGACTTGGAAAAGGGATTGGCATTTCTTTGAAAACTGAATCTTTAATTGCAAACCGATCTGATCTTGCTCCAGTATCCCCATTCAACTTCATAAATTTATGCCAATATGAAGAATCAAAATATTTTGCTAAGAAGAAGACATCAATATTTTGAGTTCTAAAAACATAATACAAAGGAGATATTACTCCTGTAATATTCAAAAAATTTGCTTTTATAGGTCCTACTGGAGCTTTATTTGATATTCGTGGGTTATATACAAAATCATTAGGTTGAACTACATAATAGCCACTTAGGCTCTTTAAATTAGCTATATCCTTATCAAAAAAATCACGCTGTGGTACAATCCCAAATTCTGCTGAGTTTGTTAATACATTCTCGAATGAATTATTAATATTTTTAGACTTTACTTTTTGAGAAATAGAATCAAGCTTAACAACCTTCCAAAGCTCTTTAAACTGATTAAACCTAATGTTTGGTTTTTTATTTTGAGTATTCATTTTTAATCCTCAATTTTTGGAAATTGAGAATTAATTTCCTGGCGGATATTCTCAATATTTTCACTAAATTCTTTAATTTTCCTAACAATCTGGTCAACAATCTCTTGCTCGATAGGATTCTTGATATTTGCAATCATCTCTTCGTCAGGAAATTCTATTTCGGCTTCAGATTCATAAATCGAGTTAAAAATTTCTACCAAATCATCTTTACTTAATTCTTGTGGGCTAATCATCTTTTCTCCGATATTAAAGAAACAGCTTTTGCCATCAATGGTTAAGATTTCCATATATTTCTCCTTTTTTATGATATGTATCTATTCCAGCTTCCATAGCTTCGACGAACTTTTCAAAACTACTTTCGGAATTGAGTTTTGAATCACTTATTTTATTCGAACTAAATTCACCAGTTAAAACAGTGTATTCATTTTGTTCATTTTTAGTTGTTACCACTAAATAATCTGGTTCTAAAAGTGTACCTAGAGTAGAATTATGTGTTACAACAAAAACCATTCTATGTTTAGCTAGCTCTTTTAAAGCACTGTTTAATTCTGTTTGAATATAAGCATTGTCTAATGACGACTCAGGTTCATCTATCAAAATTACATTTTTCTGTCTTGCTTCGTTCAATCTCAACATTAATGCAAATCCTACTGCTTGACCTCCAGAAGCTGGGGTTCCGTCTGAGTCAAGAAGCTTAACTTCCTTATGCATAAAATATTCCGCAAGGTTAGCACTATTATAAAATTTTTTATTTTTAAGATTTTTTAAAAAAGTAATATAGTTTTTAGACAAATAAGGCTTTATCAAATCTTCTTGAACACTCTCTTGTGTAGCAAAGTCTGCTCTAAATTGGCTAGCATTTTGAAATGGGAGCAGATTTACAATAATTTGATAACCATGAATCTTTTCTCTTTTTAGCTCGGTAGTCGTAATAACTTTTTCTAAAAAAGAAGATATACTTTTCTCAATTTGTTTTTTCTTGATTACCTTGCTTATTTCAACATCTTGAACATTTCTTATGCCAGTTTGACTAGTTAAAAATTCTTTTGAGTCTCTTAAAATCAAATTCACGTTTTCTCTAATAGATTTTGCTTTATTTTTTTCAATTAATTTTTCTCGCAGTTCATTATAAGTATCAATAAAAAAACTTCGTTTAGATTGTGAATTTTCAAAAAGGCTCCATATTCGTTCATTCTTAATTAGCTTTAATAAAGAATTCAAGCCATCTTCAATGTACTCAGTAGTTTGGAGTTCAAAAGGTGCTTCTTTAAAAAGGTTAAACTGTTGTGACTTCCCTTTTCTATCAAGATCGCTTGCATATTCTTTCACACTTTCTATATATCGTTCAATTTTTTCATCATAATTTTCCTCAATACTATCCAGATAGTTACTTATAGAAAGAAAATGCCTGTTATATTTTTCTTTCCAGTTTTCGAAGGCTTTATTTCCCTGTTCCTTTCTTTGCTTTTCAATATAACTATCAGCCTTAGCTGTTTCAAACTGTGCTATTTCATAAATTTCTTCCTTATCGAACTGTTTTTTTATCTGCTCAAGAAAATGAGTCTTCCCTGTTCCTCTTTTACCAACAACCAGATTCAAACCAGTTGATAAGTTATGCCCATCAATTTCAACCACATCCTGTAAGTTGTCTCTTGTTAGACTTACTTTACTCTTATCAGTAATACAATTTTTAATTTCTAAAAAACTACAATTATCAATCTGAATATATGTACTCTTACTCTTTAGCTTATCTATATCGTTCCTATCAGGATCACTATCAATTTCAGTAGCATGTGCATCACTAAATAAAACAGGAGTTAAACTATCTTCTTGATTCTTAATAATTTGAAACTGAAATTGATTCCGAACTCCACCTACTGCAGTAACTCCATGTAGCTCAGTCGGTATTTCGTCTATTCCTTTACTTTTACCCAACTCAAATATATATATTCCCTGATTCCAATTTTTCAAATTTGTAAACAATTCATCAATTGTTATGCTTGAATTTTGATTCACATGTTTCTCTTGTAACCAACTAGAAAAATCTGTTAACTCATCAACCATACTTTCAGGAAAAACAATGTTAACATGAAATTTTTCCAAAGCTAATTCCATTCCTGGAAATACAACAACTGGCTCTCCGTTTCGAGCTTTCAACAATTCTCCCTTAACCCGAACATAATTATCTTTATCAAATAAATCATGATTAGTGATTGCAACAGCATCTAAATTTGCTTCATTCACATACTTTATTAACCATTCTGAAGAATAAGTAAACTCAGAATCTTTAATGGATGGTACTGTGTGAATATGAAAATCAATTTTTTTAACCATATAATTAATCTCCCTTTATTTATCTCTTACCTCCCAACCCTCAACGGCTCAATGACTTCCTCCACTAGTTGGGTATAGGCTTCCTTTATTTGTTTTTTATAGAGGAGAGGATTGAGGGCATCCGCCACCTCTAGTTTATAGTCCTGATAACGTTGACTCTTGGTCAGCTGGCTTTCTCCTAGTTGTTTTTTCGCTCCCTTACGGTAGTGTTCGACATAGTAACGGAGTTCATCCTCACCGACATACCAGCGTTTGCTAAAGACTTGGATGTGTTGCTGGATGACCGCCTCAATCATCTGATCCAAGATATTTGCGATAGACTGACCACGATAGCTTTCTGGATGTTCTTGGACCTCTCTCCACAGTTCAGTGATGATCTGGGCAAGATTAGGATTGGTCTTCTCAAGACTCTGAATATAATTATCCACGGTTTCCTTATCTTGGACGCTTAGGTTCTTTTCTTGATTTTGACCTTGTTCAATCAGGCTTTGAATCAAGGTTAGGATATAGGCATAGTTGATTTCGTCCACTTGGATAGACTCCAGTTCATAGTGGATATCAAGTGGCTCTCCATCGTCATCATCCTCTACTCGGCTTTTTAATTCTGCAAGGACATTTCGATAAAGTCCCAGATACCTTTCCAACTTTTCTCCATCAAGTCCTGTCTGACTGTAAAGTTCTTCCTCATCATACTCTTTATACACTCGGATAGAGGCTAGGTATTTATCAAAGGCTTGATAGGTTTTAGCTAGTTTCCTCAACTCAGGTGTAGAGATTTGCTCGATTTGGAGTCCTTCCTCAGGATCATCGGTGATGAGATTTTGGAAATCACTGCAACTCCGTAAAAAGTTCCTCTTTTCCTCTTCCCAGCTTGGGGCTAGGACCTCGTTTTCACCACCATTTGAGTAGAGCTTGAGGGCATTATCTACTGCTTCCTTAAAGGCTAGAGGCTTTTGGAAGGTGATGATATGACCGTAGGTCTTACTAGAATCAAAAATACGGTTGGTTCGACTAAAAGCCTGGATCAAGTCCTGCGGTTGCATGGGCTTTCTGTCGATAAAGAGAGTCGATAGACAAGGAGCATCAAATCCCGTTAGGAGACGATTGACTACGATGACTAAGTCCAACTGTTCATTGCGATAGAGGTATTTGTCCTGCTTTCGAGCTAGGCGGTTATTGACATCCGTATTAAAGCCACGAAGATCCGACATGGTAAAGTGGGTATCAAACTCTTGGTTATAGTCCTCTATGACTTTCTTCATGTGGTCTTGGTTGGCTCTAGAGTCTTCTTCATTTTCTGTGACCGAGTAGGTGATGGTCGCCTTTGGAAAGTCAGGAAGGACCTGCTTGACCCTTTCCGATACCTTAACCCTCATCTCCCCAGCCTTGACTCGTTTGAGTAGGTCATAGTAGGCTTGGGCTTGAGGGATAGACTTGACGGTCAAGATAGCATTATAGGTCTTACCCACTCCCTTTTGGAAGCCTAGCTGTTGACGGGATTTATTGATAATGGCATCCAAGACTTCCAGCATATGCTCCTCATCCTCGTAGACAGTATCTGGTAGATCATTTTCAGATTTATCCGTGATGAGGGTATTGCGATAATCTACCTTAAAGCCTAAAACAGCTCCATCATGAATGGCTTCCTTAACTGTATACTCATGGAGACGGTCTCCGTACTGTTGCTGGGTGGTTTGAGCTAGATCGCCGACTTGCTGGCGTTTATTTTCCTTAAAGATAGGTGTGCCTGTAAAACCATACCAGAGAGACTGTGGGAAAAAGCCCTTAATGTCTTTTTGTGTTTGTGGCGTCACGGCACGGTGGCATTCATCCACCACAAAGGCCACTCGGAGTCCCTTGATTTTGTCCGCATCTCGTTGGTAAAGTCCTTGGTCAAACTTACGCATCATGGTGGTAATTTTCTGGATAGTGGTCACCACCACACGCTTATCATTGCCTCCTAGTCGCTTGACCAAATCATGAGTATTGTCCGTCTCATCAATATCAATGACATCATTGATCGCATAGGAGAGAAAGGATGAAGTGGTCTGTTGGTCCAAGTCCCTGCGGTCAACGACAAAAATCGTCTTTTGGATGGATGGGATTTGAAGGAGATTTCTCGCCACCTTATAAGAAGTCAGGGTCTTCCCTGAACCTGTCGTGTGCCAGACATAGCCAAACTCCTGACGACGAGAAGCTTCCTGAACAGCCTCAATAGCATGAATCTGGTAGGGACGCAGGAGGATAAGAGCCTTCTTGCTATCATCAAGGACAGAATACTGCATAACCATCTGGTGGGCACGAGGGATGGAAAGGACTTCGTGAGCAAAGCTGGTCAAGCTCGTTATGGGTTGATTATCCTTATCCACCCACTTGGTTAGAAATTGCTTGTTGAGTTTATTTTCCCTAGCCGCAGCGATATAGCGTGTGTCTACTTTATTGGTCACAACAAACATCTGTAAGCTAGAGTAGATGCCACGGAACTTGCCTTCGCGGTCATACTTTTTAATTTGATGAAAGGCATCTAAAAAAGCAACTCTGGGACTTTTAAGTTCGATTTGAATCATGGGAAGGCCATTGATCAAGAGAGTCACATCTAGCCTGCGGTCTTGATCCTGAGGATTTATCTTATCTCTCTCGACTTGGTTGACAACCTCATAACTAGACTTGCCAGCTGCGATATTATCTCGCCAAATGACAGATAAACGGATAGTCCCCAAACTAGCATCTTCTCTCTGAACCTCAACCTTGGCAATGCCATTTTCGCCGACCAACCACTTGGCCGCATCATAGTAGCTAACAAAGTTCAGTTGATTCTTTATCTGGCGTTTTTCCTGTTCTGTCAGGGGATGATCTGCCAATAGAGCCACATTGTTCTGGGCTAGCTTTTCAAAGAAGTTTTCCCATAATTGCTCTTCTGTTTTGAGGTCATCTCTGTAAGTCCATTGACTTTCCCCAGTCACCAGTTGGTTGATCAGTTGCTTTTCTATCTCCAGTTCTGGTTTTACCTGTATCATACTCTCTCCTTTACTACATGTCTGCTCCCTTTATTATAGCATGTTTATCTTCAAAATCCATCACTCTTCCCCTTGCAAAAGCAATCCATTCCCCCTTTCTCCTCCAAAATATGGTATAGTAGAATTATACTATCTATGAGGAGTTTACATGTCACAGGATAAACAAATGAAAGCTGTTTCTCCCCTTCTACAGCAAGTTATCAATATCTCATCGATTGTCGGTGGGGTTGGGAGTTTGATTTTCTGTATTTGGGCTTATCAGGCTGGGATTTTACAGTCTAAGGAAACCCTCTCTGCCTTTATCCAGCAGGCAGGTATCTGGGGGCCACCTCTCTTTATCTTTTTACAGATTTTACAAACGGTCGTCCCTATCATTCCTGGGGCTTTGACCTCGGTGGCTGGAGTCTTTATCTACGGGCACATCATCGGGACTATCTACAACTATATCGGCATCGTGATTGGCTGTGCTATTATCTTTTATCTAGTGCGCCTCTATGGGGCTGCCTTTGTCCAGTCTGTCGTCAGCAAGCGCACCTATGACAAGTATATCGGTTGGTTGGATAAAGGCAATCGTTTTGACCGTTTCTTTATCTTTATGATGATTTGGCCCATTAGTCCAGCTGACTTTCTCTGTATGCTGGCTGCCCTGACCAAGATGAGCTTCAAGCGCTATATGACCATCATCATTCTGACCAAGCCCTTTACCCTCGTGGTTTATACCTACGGTCTGACCTATATTATTGACTTTTTCTGGCAAATGCTTTGACACATAAAAAATCCGTTTGGTTTCCCAAGCGGATTTTTAGAGTGTAGATTGACTATAGCTTGATACTAAATATACTTTGGTATGGAAATCATGCCTATTTTTCGATAGTGAGGTGAGGACTTACCTAGCCTTTCCGCCGTGATAGAAACACCTGAAATCTAATGGTTTCAGGTGTTCGGAAACTTTGAGACATTAGGCTCAAAGTTTAGGTATGGAATTTCGAAGAAAGTCGCTACCGTCCGTAATCACTTAAGGAAAGGCTCAAAATTATTGCTTTCAACCACAAAATCCGTTTGGTTTCCCAAGCGGATTTTGTGCTTTATTTTGAAACTTCTTTTGCAAGAACAAAGTTCCCAAGTGTAGCAGAACCATTTCCTGCGACTGCTGGTGTCACGATGTATTCACGCACATCAGGTACTGGTAGGTAACCATTGAGAAGAGATGTAAATTTCTCACGGACACGGTCCAGCATGTGTTGTTGAGCCATAACCCCTCCACCAAAGACAATCACGTCTGGGCGGAAAGTCACTGTCGCATTAACCGCAGCTTGAGCGATATAGTAGGCTTGAACATCCCAAACAGGGTTGTTGAGTTCAATGTTTTCCCCACGTACACCTGTACGAGCTTCCAAACTTGGACCAGCTGCATAGCCTTCCAGACATCCCTTATGGAAAGGACAAACACCGTTGAATTCTTTTTCAATATCCATTGGATGTTTAGCCACATAGTAATGACCCATTTCAGGGTGACCCACACCACCGATAAACTCACCACGTTGGATAACACCTGCACCGATACCTGTACCGATTGTGTAGTAAACCAAGTTTTCGATACGACCACCAGCATTGTTACGAGCAACCACTTCACCATAAGCAGAGCTGTTTACGTCTGTAGTGAAGTACATTGGCACGTTGAGGGCGCGACGAAGGGCACCAAGCAAGTCTACATTTGCCCAGTTTGGTTTTGGAGTCGTCGTAATAAAGCCATAGTTTTTTGAGTTTTTATCAATATCAATCGGACCAAATGAACCAACTGCAAGACCAGCAAGATTATCGAATTTTGAGAAGAACTCGATGGTTTTATCGATTGTTTCGATTGGAGTTGTTGTTGGAAATTGCGTTTTTTCTACAACGTTAAAGTTTTCATCACCGACAGCACAGACAAATTTTGTACCGCCCGCTTCCAAGCTTCCATATAATTTTGTCATGATAAACCTCTTGTTTTTATTTTCTTTATTATAGCATATTTCGAAAGTCTAAATTTCTCTATTTTTTAGATTTTCCTCTGTAAATCTTAACATTCAAGCAAAAACGAACAAACAGGTCATTTGTTCGTTTTCACATTAGATAGGATTGATTAGATTTTCACTTCAATAACGGCATCACCCTTAGCAACTGAACCTGTTGCGACTGGAGCTACTGAAGCGTAATCAGCTGTATTTGTAACGATAACCATTGTTGTATCATCAAGACCAGCTGCAGCGATTTTGTTTGAGTCAAATGTTCCAAGAACATCGCCAGCTTTAACCTTATCACCTTGAGCAACTTTTGCTTCAAAACCTTCACCATTCATAGATACAGTGTCAATACCAACATGGACCAAAACTTCAGCACCATCAGTTGTCTTCAAACCAAAAGCGTGTCCTGTCGGAAAGGCAATTGAAACTTCAGCATCAGCTGGTGCATATACCACACCTTGACTTGGTTTCACAGCGATACCTTGTCCCATAGCTCCGCTTGAGAAGACTGGGTCATTGACATCCGCAAGAGCAACAACATCACCGACGATAGGCGTTACAAGTATTTCATTTTGAAGAGTTGCTGGAATATTACCAGTTGTTTCTTCTTGGACCAAACGTTCTGTCGCTACTTCAGTAGCAACTTCTTTTTCATCCTCATAACCAAACATGTAAGTAAGGGCAAAACCAAGGGCAAATGATACAGCTACCATAAGAAGGTATTGTGGAAGTTGTCCGTTACCAATGTAAAGCATTGTACCAGGGATGATAGTGATACCATTACCAGTACCAGCAAGTCCAAGGATTGAAGCCAATCCACCACCGATTGCACCAGCAATCAATGAAAGGAAGAATGGTTTACGGAAGCGCAAGTTCACCCCGAAGATAGCAGGCTCTGTAATACCGAGGAAGGCAGAAAGAGCCGCTGGGAAAGCAAGTGTTTTCAGTTTTGGATTTTTAGTTTTAACACCAACCGCAACAGTCGCAGCACCTTGAGCTGTCATAGCAGCTGTGATGATAGCGTTGAATGGGTTAGCATGGTCAGCAGCAAGCAATTGCACTTCAAGTAAGTTGAAGATGTGGTGCACACCTGACACGACGATCAATTGGTGAACCCCACCAATCAAGAAACCACCTAGACCAAATGGCATGCTAAGGATCGCTTTTGTAGCGATAAGGATATAGTTTTCAACAACGTGGAAGACTGGTCCGATGATAAAGAGTCCAAGGATAGACATAACCAAAAGTGTCACGAATGGTGTTACCAAAAGGTCAATCACATCTGGAACAACCTTGCGGACAGCTTTTTCAAATTTAGCTCCGACAACCCCGATGATGAAGGCTGGAAGAACGGAACCTTGCAAACCAACAACAGGGATGAAACCAAAGAAGTTCATAGCTGTTACTTCACCACCTGAAGCAACTGCCCAAGCGTTTGGAAGTGAGCCAGAAACAAGCATCATACCAAGAACGATACCAACGGCAGGATTTCCACCGAATACACGGAAGGTTGACCACACAACCAAACCTGGCAAGATGATAAAGGCTGTATCTGTCAAGATTTGTGTGTAAGTTGCAAAGTCACCTGGAAGTGGCATTTCAAGAGCGTTGAAAAGACCACGAACACCCATGAAGAGACCTGTCGCTACAATAACTGGGATGATTGGAACGAAAACGTCACCGAAAGTACGGATAGCACGTTGGAACCAGTTCCCCTGTTTAGCAGCTTCTGCTTTCATGTCATCTTTAGATGATGTTGGCAAACCAAGTGCAACAACTTCATCGTACATTTTGTTGACTGTACCTGTACCAAAGATGATTTGGTATTGACCTGAGTTAAAGAAAGCACCTTGAACTTTATCCAAGTTCTCAATCACTTCTTTATTGATTTTTCCTTCATCTTTGACCATGACACGTAGACGAGTCGCACAGTGGGCAACACTGTTGACATTTTCACGTCCGCCCAAGGCATCGATGACTTTTTTTGCAATTTCCTGATTATTCATTTGCAAAAATCTCCTTATATAAAATTTTGTTCTTGTTTGAAAGCGATTTTATCCGCCCTTACGACTATTATTTTATCATGTTTCAAAAATATGTCAAGCGTTTTGCAGAAAAATATTCTATCCACTTAGTGGACACGCTTTAGATTGATTGTTTTTGACTATTTTATCAGGTATTCCTTGAAAAAATAAGTTTAGAATCATGATTAAAAAGGCTTTAATTTCATTATCTTTCATATTTTCGTAAAAAGTTGATTGATTTTCTGATTTTAATTTATGATAAACGTTTGACAGTTTTTTCTCTTTTTTAACATAAAAGGCTTGCATTTTTTATCGAAAACGGTTACTATTAAAAGTGATAAGATTTTTGGAGGAATGAATGAATGGAATGGACAACTGAGCGTCGTTACAGACTTTATCAAGATTGGACGCAAGAAGAAATTCAACATATAAAGGAAAATATGGCTCAATCTCCATGGCATACTCATTACCATGTTGAGCCAAAAACAGGACTTCTCAACGATCCAAATGGCTTTTCCTACTTTGATGGGAAGTGGGTTGTTTTTTATCAAAACTTTCCTTTTGGTGCAGCCCACGGTTTGAAATCTTGGGTTCAATTGGAAAGCGAGGACTTAGTTCACTTTAGAGAAACTGGAGTCAAAGTTTTTCCTGATACTCCATTAGATAGCCACGGTGCCTACTCTGGTTCTGCCATGCAGTTTGGCGATAGCTTGTTCCTATTCTATACAGGAAATGTCCGTGATGAAAACTGGATTCGTCATCCATATCAGATTGGGGCCTTGATGGACAAGGATGGTAAGATTACGAAGATTGACAAGATCTTGATTGACCAGCCTGCTGACTCAACTGACCACTTCCGTGACCCACAAATTTTTAACTTCAAGGGTCAATATTATGCCATCGTCGGTGGACAGGACTTGGAGAAAAAAGGCTTCATCCGTCTCTACAAAGCTATTGACAACGACTACACAAACTGGCAAGCCGTTGGTAACCTTGACTTTGCTAACGACCGCACTGCCTACATGATGGAATGTCCAAATCTGGTCTTTGTAGGCGAGCAACCTGTCCTTCTATACTGCCCACAGGGATTGGATAAGAAAGTTCTAGACTACGATAATATCTTTCCAAATATGTATAAGATTGGGGCTTCCTTTGACCCTGAAAATGCTAAAATGGTAGATGTGTCTCAACTTCAAAACATGGACTATGGTTTCGAAGCCTATGCAACTCAAGCCTTCAACGCTCCTGATGGACGTGCTCTAGCTGTTAGCTGGCTTGGCTTGCCTGATGTTTCCTATCCATCTGACCGTTTTGACCACCAAGGAACCTTCTCTTTGGTCAAAGAACTCACTATCAAAGACGGTAAACTCTACCAATTCCCAGTCGCAGCTGTCAAGTACCTTCGTGCCTCTGAAGAAGCCTTCTCAAATCGTGCCCAAACTAAGAACACTTACGAACTTGAACTCAGCTTGGAAGCTAATAGCCAGAGCGAGATTGTCTTACTAGCTGATCAAGAAGGCAAGGGACTTTCCATCAACTTTGACCTTGTAAATGGTCAAGTGACAGTGGATCGTAGCCAGGCTGGTGAACAGTACGCCCAAGAATTTGGGACAACTCGTTCTTGCCCAATCGATAACCAAGCTACTACTGCTACGATTTTCATCGATAACTCTGTCTTTGAAATTTTCATCAATAAAGGAGAAAAAGTATTTTCCGGTCGTGTCTTCCCACATGCGGACCAAAATGGTATCCTGATTAAATCTGGAAACCCAACTGGAACTTACTATGAATTAGATTATGGTCGCAAAACTAACTGATGTCGCCAAACTTGCAGGCGTCAGCCCTACTACCGTTTCTCGGGTTATTAATAAAAAAGGGTATCTATCTGAAAAAACCATTCAAAAGGTAAATGAAGCCATGCGAGAATTGGGCTATAAACCCAACAACCTAGCTCGTAGTCTGCAAGGAAAATCAGCTAAGTTAATCGGTTTGATTTTCCCAAATATTTCCAATGTTTTCTATGCAGAATTGATTGATAAACTGGAACACCAACTCTTCAAAAATGGTTACAAGACCATCATCTGCAACAGTGAGCACGATTCTGAGAAGGAACGCGAGTACATCGAAATGTTGGAAGCTAATCAGGTGGACGGCATCATTTCTGGTAGTCACAACTTGGGAATCGAAGACTACAATCGCGTGACGGCGCCGATTATTTCCTTTGACCGAAACTTGTCTCCAGATATTCCTGTCGTTTCCTCTGACAACTATGCTGGTGGGGTTCTTGCTGCCCAGACCTTGGTTAAGACAGGCGCCCAATCTATCATCATGATTACAGGGAATGACAATTCCAATTCGCCAACTGGACTACGTCACGCTGGTTTTGCTTCTGTACTCCCCAAAGCTCCTATTATCAATGTTTCCAGTGACTTTTCTCCTGTCAGAAAAGAAATGGAAATCAAG
The DNA here is from genome assembly GCF_003859975.1 of Streptococcus sp. OH4692_COT-348. Classification (GTDB taxonomy): domain Bacteria; phylum Bacillota; class Bacilli; order Lactobacillales; family Streptococcaceae; genus Streptococcus. The sequence continues at coordinate 59,024 of NZ_RQZB01000007.1, read as the reverse complement.
AATATCTTAACTCGACAAAAGCCAGATGCCATCTTTGCTTCAGATGATTTAACAGCTATTCTGGTCATTAAAATTGCTCAAGAACTGGGCATTTCTGTCCCTGAAGAGCTCAAGGTCATCGGCTATGATGGGACTTACTTTATCGAGAACTACTACCCTCAACTGGCGACCATCAAGCAACCCTTGAAAGAGATTGCCTGCCTCACTGTTGACCTACTCTTGCAGAAGATCGAAGGTAAGGAAGTCGCGACAACTGGTTACTTTTTACCAGTTACTCTTTTACCAGGAAAAAGTATTTAAGCACAAGAAAACTCAGACCAATTGGTCTGAGTTTTTTTATGATCTTAAGTTTTCGAGATAGCGCTGGGCAGTCTCTAAGTTAAAGGTTTTATCTGCTATAAGGCGCTCGACTAGGGGAGCTACCTCGGATTCACTAGCACCTGCGAGAAGTGCTAAGGATTTGGCCTGCAATTTCATATGTCCCTGCTGAATACCCGTACTCACCAAGGCTTTGAGGGCCGCAAAGTTTTGGGCAAGCCCGATAGACACGATAAGCTGGGCTAATTCTTTGGCAGAAGGATTTCCCAGTAATTCATGACTGAGGGCTACACGAGGGTTGAGACCGATAGAGCCACCCTTGGTCGCTACAGGCATGGGCAGGGTCATCTCACCGACCAATTCTTCTCTTTCAAGATCCAGTGTCCAGCGACTAAGACCTTGGTAGCGTCCATCTCGACTAGCAAAGGCATGAGCTCCTGCCTCAATGGCACGCCAGTCATTACCAGTGGCTATTAAAATGGCATCTATACCATTAAAAATCCCTTTATTATGAGTAGCAGCTCGGTAAGGATCAGCCTGCGCAAACTGACTAGCCAAGGCTATCTTCTCCGCAATTTCTCGTCCTTGATCCTTTTGGCGGCTCAAGTATCGAAAGGCGACACGACAGCTTGCAGTCACCAGAGAATCGGTCGCGTAATTAGACAGGATGCCCATGAGACTCTGTCCCTGACTGAGTTCTTCTAAGACTGGTTTCAATGCTTCCAGCATGGTGTTGAGCATATTGGCTCCCATGGCTTCTTGGGTATCAACATGGAGATAAACAACAAGGAAGTCTTTTTCGCCTTTTATCTGCTCGACATGCAAATCACGCGCCCCACCTCCACGTTTGACAATAGAAGGATAGGCTTGATTGGCAAGTTCCAAGAGCTCAGTCTTTTTGTTTGCAATCTTCTCTTGCGCTTGTTCAGGATTAGCAACTTGATAAAGAGCTACCTGCCCAATCATCTGGCGCTCATGGACTTGAGCGTTAAAACCACCTGCTCGCTTGATGATTTTGCTGGCATAGCTGGCCGCAGCAACCACTGAGGGTTCTTCTGTCACATAAGGAACTGTGTAATCCTGACCATTCACCAAAAGCTCTGGAATAATGGAATAAGGCAGAGAAAAAGTTCCCACCACATTCTCACTCAGCTGGTCTGCAACAGCCAAGCTGACTTGTTCATCCTGCTCCAGACTCCTTTGCTTTTCAGGACTAAGGAGCGCCTGAGCTCGCAACAACTCAAGGCGCTCATGGTATGATTTTTTAGAAAATCCATTCCAACTTATCTTCATTATTTTTCAACCTTGCTATAACGGCGTTGGTGATTGAGAATTTCAACCAAGGCAAAATCTTGATTTTCATAGCCAGCAAACTGGGCAGAATTTGTTTCATCTAAGTCTACTTCCTCAAAGAAGACTTTTTCATAGTCTGAAACAGATAGGACAGTTCGTTGGTTGAGCTTGTTCAAGCGGTCTTTATCCAGATAAGCTTCATATCCTTCAACCAATTCACCACTGAAGAACTCAGCCACAGCACCACTTCCATAACTATAAAGGGCGATTTTATCTCCAGCCTTCAAAGTCTCCGCATTTTCCAAAAGAGATAGGAGACCGAGGAAGAGGGAACCTGTATAGATATTCCCAATCATCTGACTGTAGAGAATTGATTTGTCAAAGTTTTCTTGTAGATTATCCTTTTTTTCCTGCGGTAGATTCTTGTCCATCATCTTGCGCAAGCCTTTTAGGGCCAACTTAGGATAAGGCAAGTGGAAACAGATGGCCGCAAAATCATTCATAGTCCAATCATAGCGTTTCCTGTACTCATCCCAAGTTGTCGTAAGACTATCAAGATATTGCTGAGTCGAATACAAACCGTTTACAAAAGGAGTACTTGAATAGTTAGGACGCCAGAAATCCATGATATCACGGGTCTGAGCCACATTGTCATTATTAAAGGCCATAATGCGTGGATTTTGTGTAATCAACATGGCTACACTTCCAGCGCCCTGAGTCGGCTCACCAGGAGTCTCCACACCATACTTGGCAATATCACTCGCAATAACTAATACCTTGGACTCTGGAGAATTCTCCACATGCAATTTAGCATAATGAAGGGCAGCTGTTGCTCCATAGCAAGCTTCCTTGATTTCAAAGCTACGAGCGAAAGGCTGAATACCTAATACCCCATGAACAAAGACCGCCGCAGCTTTACTCTGGTCAATTCCTGACTCAGTCGCAACGATGACCATGTCAATTTCTTCTTTTTCTTTATCAGTCAAAATCGAGTTACTTGCACTCGCCGCCAAGGTTACGATGTCCTCAGTCATGGGCGCAATACTAATTTCATTTAACAAGAGTCCCTTGCTAAATTTTTCGGGGTCCACTCCCCTCGCTACTGCTAAATCTTGTAATTTCAAGACATATTGACTGGTTGCAAAACCAATCTTATCAATACCGATTGTCATATTTACCTCTGTTTTTTCATTCATTGTAAAAAATCGTTCTATACTATTTTATCACAAATAGGAATAAAAGAGAGAAAAAAGACTTGATTCACCAAATCAAGTCTGTTTAAGAAAACATCAAAAGGAAGCTTTCCTATGATTTTGAATATAATAATAAAGCTTTAAAATAACCGTCCCGCTTGCCATACCAATAGAGATTACTAAAGCCAACATGACAACCAAGGTTGCACTTGCAATTGCATGATTATAATCTCCAGTAACAAAAAAAGCAGTCGTCCGATAAGATAAATAGCCTGGGACTAAGGGAGCTAAAATTGCCAATACAAAAACAACCACCGGTGTCTTATAGAGAATACTTAAAATTTGACTAATACAAGATCCTATTACCGCAGCTATAAAAGTAGCTACAATGACATTTGTAGGGTCCTTGAGTAAAATATACAGAATCCAGACGCCCATCCCAAGAATACCAGCAGGTAACAACATAGAGCGCTGTACATTCAAAACAATTAAAAAAGTAATAATAGCGAGTAGGCTCGCAATGGCTTGTAGTAAGATAGTTGTTAGTGTCATATTAGGTCATTAATACTAGGGCTACAGAAGTACCAGCCCCTAAGGCGAGGGTAATGAGCAAAGATTCAAACATCTTGCTCATACCAGAATTGATATGATTTGTCATGATATCCCGTACGGCATTTGTCAGAGCAATTCCTGGTACAAAAGGCATGACTGCTCCTGCTATAATCAAGTCTGCCGTTGAAGGAAAGCCTGTGTAACGAACCCAAAACTGGGCTATCAGCCCAAAGACAAAGGCTCCAGCAAAGGCTGTTACAAAAGGAATTCGGATAAATTTTTCCACATAGAGGGAAAAGGCAAAACCAAATAAGGTAGCTACTCCTGCCCCAAGTGCATCGTAGATGTTTCCACTAAACATAACCGAAAAGAAAGGGGCACTAAAGGTCGCAGCCAGAGTCACCTGCAACTTGGTATAGGGAAGGGGTTGGGCTTGCAAGACCGTCAATTGCTTGAAGGCTGTCTCTAAATCAATTCGCCCCCCAACCAGTTGACGAGAAATCTGGTTGACATCGCAGACTTTTTCAATGTTATAAGAAGAGGAAGTCACGCGCTTCATACGCGAAATATTGGTATTTTCAATTGAGAAAAAGATAGCGGCAGGCATAGCTAGAACATTGCAATCCAAAATTCCCTGCGAATGCGCAATACGAATCATGGTATCTTCTACACGATGAATCTCTGAACCACTTTTAAGGAGAATGGTTCCTGCTAACATAATGACATCGATGACGGCATTTAACTCTCTCGATTCGTCCATTTTTTTCTCCTTTTAGTTACTTTCTCTATTCTATCACAAAAATTCAATTTAAAAAAATCTTTGTCATAATATCATGACAAAGATCGGCTTATTATCAAGGAGTTTCATGGTTTCCTTCACTACTTGGTTGACTTGGTGTAGGAACCGTTCCTTGTTGATTACCTTGCTGGCCACCTTGTTGATTACCTTGATTTGGAGTAGTGGTGGAACCTTGGTTACCACGTTGAACTGGCGTTGAAGAGGAACTTGATGGTGGTGTTTTGGGTTTATAAATCGAAATTTTAATACGTGTGCTGGCTAGATCAATTTTTTCACCCGCTTTTGGAGTCTGATCCACAACCTTTCCTTCTGCTGTTCCTTCAGGAGCAGTTGACACTTCAACAACTTCAATATTAGCCTCTTTCACCCCAACAATTTGAATCAAGTTATTTTTAGTGAATTCAAGACTTGAACCGATATAACCCGGCATGGTTACACTAGTTACCTTTTTAGCAACTGTTAAAACAATCGTACTAGCCTTTGATAAGTCATACGTAGTTCCTGCTGCTGGTGTTTGTCTTAGAACCGTTCCTGGTTCACTTTCGCTGGATTCTTCCTCTTCCATCTTAATGAGATTTTCAGGAACCTTCTTATCCTTAAGTTCAGCTACAACATCAGTATATTTCCGACCGACATAATTACTCAATTGGAAAGATTGCTTACCAGAAGAAACAATCAAATTGACCTTTGTCCCCTCTTTTCGACTACTACCCGCTTCAGGATCTGTTCGAATGACACGTCCTTCTGCTACTGTATCACTAGCTTCTGATTTTTCTTCACCTGCTTCGAAATTAGCTTTTTTAAGAGCCTCTTTAGCTTCAGCAACAGTTTGCCCAGCCACATTCGGAATGGAAATTGTTGCCGGTGTTCTAGAGAAAATCCAGATTAAAGAAGCAGCTACTAATAGAACACTTGCCAAAATAATCAAATATCGAGCTTTAAATTTCCGCTTTTTCTTTAGTTTTGGCGTAGGCTCTTGCTCTTCGACCTGCGGAGTCGCTTTTTTTACTTGAAGAGGTTCTCCTTGCACCGGAGCTTTAGGAATAGAAGTCAGAGTACTTTGAGGAACCTTTGGCAAAGTTTTGGTATCCGCCTTAGTCGCATCGTCAAAGACCAACTTTGATTCATTACGACGATTGTAAGATAAACTGCTAGACAAATCCACATACATCTCAGCAACTGATTTGTAGCGGTCTGTTAATTTCTTGGCAGTTGCCTTGATAACAACATTCTCTAAAGCCTGAGGCACAGATGGATTTTCAGCTATAACCGACGGCAGTGGTTTCTGGAAATGCTGGAGGGCGATGGTCACCGCACTATCCCCATCGTAAGGGATATGGCCTGTCAACATCTCATAGAAAATAATCCCCATGGCATAGATATCACTCTGCACAGTTGCTTTAGAACCACGCGCCTGCTCTGGCGATAAATAATGAACCGAACCCAGCATTGAGTTAGTTTGAGTCAGACTCGTCTCAGCAAAGGCTACTGCAATCCCAAAGTCTGTAACCTTGGCAGTCCCATCTGGAGTCAAAAGGATATTTTGCGGTTTTAAATCTCTGTGAACAATCCCTCGAGTATGGGCTAAGCGCATAGCCAAGAGGATTTGTCCCATGATTCGAATCGCTTCTTCATTTGAAAGAGGGTGATGTTCCTTGATATAGCGTTTGAGGTCAAGTCCTGCTACGTACTCCATAGCTAGGTACTGTTGTCCCTCTTCTTCACCGATATCTGTAATCCGAACGATATGAGGATGGTCCAAATCCGCCATGGCTCTCGCTTCCCGCTGGAAACGCGCCACAGCAATCGGATCTGTCTGGTAGTTGGTCCTCAGGACCTTCACTGCCACTTCTTCCCCGTCTAGAATCAAATCCTTGGCCAAGTAAACATCTGCCATGCCCCCTCGACCAATCTGTTTGATAATTCGATACCGCCCGGCAAAAATCTTGCCGATTTGGATCATTTTGCATCCTCCTCGTTCATAGAAACAAGGGCAACCGTAATGTTGTCTAACCCACCTGCATTGTTTGCAAAACGAATCAAGGTTGCTGCCTTATCTGCCAAAGAAATATCGCTGGTTACGATATCATAGATTTCACTTCCTGAAATCATATTTGTCAAGCCGTCACTATTAAGTAAGAGATAGTCTCCTGGCTCGAGGGTGATCATTCCGAAATCAGGCTGAATTTCGTCTTTTTGACCGATAGATTGAGTAATAATATTTTTCTGTGGGTGGCTAGCTGCTTCTTCAGGTGTCAATTGACCAGCCTTGAGCAATTCATTGACCAAGGAATGGTCGCTCGTTAACTGGTGGTATTCTTCTCCACGAATTAAACCGATACGAGAATCTCCAATGTGGGCATAAATAGCCTGATTGTCAATAATAGCAACAGCCTCAAGGGTTGTTCCCATTCCTTTATAAGCTTCATCTTGTCCCAATTGGTTAATCTTTTGATTTTCAATTTCTAGATAGTGAGCAAACCACTCACGAACTTCATTGACTGTATCAATTTGTGTATCAACCCAGGCTACACCTAGGTCTGTTACTGCCATCTCACTAGCGATATTCCCTGCGCGATGACCTCCCATCCCATCAGCTAGGATAATCATTGGACGTCCTGCGCGATTAATAAAATGGTTGACATAGTCTTGGTTATTTGTTCGTTTCTGACCAACATCTGTTAATAATGAAATTTCCATGTGTTAGTTCCTTCCTAATCCGATATCTTGCGAAATTGACTGATGAAGAATCCATCACTTCCATACAATTCAGGTGTGATGAGGATACAGCCATCTTTCATGATATCCTTACATTCATGTTCTAGTGTTACCTGCTCAAATTCAGGATGACTTTCTAAAAATGCCTGTACGACTTGAAAATTCTCCTCTGAGACAATAGTACAGGTACTATAAGTTATTATACCACCTTTGCGTAGTGTTTGACAAACACTACCTAATATTTCTAGCTGAATTTCCTGCAAGGACGCGAAATCTGCCGTTTCTTTATTGTATTTGATGTCTGGTTTGCGGCGCAGAAGACCAATTCCTGAACAGGGAGCATCCACCAAAATCTTATCAAATGAATCCTGACCAAAAAACTCATGCACCTTTCTGGCATCTAATTTTTGCGTTTGAACCCGATCTGCAACTCCTAAACGTTGGGCATTTTCTTGGATTAAGTCCAACTTATGGTCGTACAAGTCCAGAGCAGTAACCTGACCTGTCGTGAGATAAGAGGCTATATGGGCTGTTTTCCCACCCGGAGCCGCACAGGCATCTAGAACCTGCTCATTACCTTGTAAATCAAGAGTGGGAGCAACCAGCTGACTGGACTCGTCTTGGATGGCAATGGTTCCATCTGCAAACAAATCATGGCCTGCAAAATGCCCCTGCTCCTTAACCAGACCAGAAGGAGACAAGGACGAATCACTGGCCTCCAACAAGGCTTGGATTTCCTCTTTTCGACTTAAATCAGTCACTCGGATGCTGGCCTTGTTTCGCACCAAAAGACTTTCAAAGATAGCTTGCGCTCGCTCTTCTCCGTATTCTTCTTTGAGCTTGGCAACTAGCCAAACTGGGAGAGAATAGGCAATGGAGTCACGCTTATTTTTTCGTTTGATGCTGGTGATATCTGGCCAGCCTTCACGTAAGATACGACGAAGGACGGCGTTGACCAATTTTTCACTGCCTTTTTTACGGACTTTGGCCAATTCTACTGCTTCATTGACCACAGCATGGTCTGGAATCTTGTTCAAATAGCGGAGTTGGTAGGCACTCATGAGAAGAAGAACATAAAGCCAACTGTTTAACTGGTCTCTGTCTTCGATAAAGTGGGATAGGTACCATTCCAGAGTCAGTTTACGGGCTACTGTTCCGTAGACCAGCTCGGTCACCAAACCCTTGTCTGCTGCTGAAAGTTGACTTCCCTTGAGATGCTTATTTAAGGCGATATTTGAGTATGCTTGATTGATAAAAACATCCTCTAATACTGCTAGGGTTAGACTTCTAGCCGTTTCTACTTTAGTCACCAAATCCTTCTCCTACAGTCAATGTCCGTCCAACTCCGTTGAGGAAGGAAGCAATGTCCATCTTAGGTTTACCAGCTGGCTGCACTTGTTTGAGGGATAAAGCCCCTTCAGCCGTTGCGACAATCAATTCTTTCTTGCCGATAGAGAGAATCTCTCCTGGGTTGCCTTGACCTTCTACTGGTAGGGCTTCATAAATCTTAAAGCGGTCGCCCTTAAGGAAAGTATGGGCAACAGGCCAGGGGTTCATGCCACGGATCTGGTTAAAAAGTTGACGATTGGTCTTAGTCCAATCTAGTTTTTCTTCCTCTGGCTTGATGTTTGGCGAGAAAGTAACCTGACTCGGATCCTGCGGTTCAGGTTTGATTTCTCCAGCAATGTAGGCAGACAGGGTATCCAAAAGCAAATCACGACCAACTAGCGCCAATTTCTCAAACAAGGTGCCGACATTGTCCTCATCCGTAATCGGAATACTACGACGAGAAATCATATCCCCTGCATCCATTTCCTTAACCATTTCCATAATGGTCACACCAGCTTCCTCATCCCCTTGAATCAAGGCATAATGGATAGGCGCACCACCTCGGTGTTTAGGAAGAAGAGAGGCATGAACGTTGACCGCAAAATCCATGCTATCAAGGAGTTTACTTGGGAGAAACTGCCCAAAAGCAGCGGTCACAATTCCATCTGCTCCTAACTTCATAAGATCTTCCATCTCTGGACTCCCAGATAATTTTTCAGGTTGGTAGATAGGAAGTCCTGCCTCTTTGGCAGCTTGTTTAACTGGGGTTTCTTGAATAACTTTTTTACGCCCAACAGCACGGTCAGGCTGGGTCACAACGGCTAGAATCTCATAGCGGTCATCTGTCAAAAGTCCTTTTAAGACGGTTGCTGAAAAATCGGGGGTTCCCATAAAAATTAATTTTGTCATATCTTCTCCTTCTTATAAAAATTGCTGTGGCTCATGGTCAATGCTGAGACGGAGCTCACTATTTTCCCGTTCTTGAGTCAAGGCCAGAACCTGATTTAGAGTCGGCCCCAGCTCATCTTCTAAACGGTATTTAATCAAAATCTGGTAATGATAAAGGTTGTGGGTACGGGCAATGGGTTTTGGCGTTGGGCCCAGAATGTGACTGGTATCTGACAATCCTGACCGCAAAATGTTCATGACTTCATAGGCACGTTTGACAACCTCCTCTTCTTTCTTATGAGAAAGGGTAATGCCAATGGTGAAATAGTAAGGTGGATAACCAAGTTGTCGTCTGATTCCCATTTCATAGGCATAAAAGCCTTCGTAGTCCTGATCCTTAGCAAATCTTATAGCATAATGCTGCGGATTGTAGGACTGAATCAAAACCTGACCAGCTTTTTCAGCACGGCCTGCACGGCCTGCCACCTGAGTCAAGAGCTGGAAGGTTCTCTCAGAAGAACGGAAATCAGGCAGATTCAAGGCTGTATCCGCATTGAGCACTCCGACTAGGGTCACATTGGGAAAATCCAATCCCTTGGCAATCATCTGAGTACCTAGTAAAATATCCGCTTCCCCTTGTCCAAACTGGTCAAGCAGAGCTTGATGACTTCCTTTCTTGCGAGTCGTATCCACATCCATGCGCAGAATGCGTGCTTGTGGAAAGAGTTCTACCAGCTCGTCATAAGCCTTCTGAGTTCCCGTCCCGTAGTAACGAATACTGCGACTCTTACAGTTAGGGCAGGCCTGAGGAATGTCCTTTGAAAAACCACAATAATGGCAGTTCATGGTCTTGGTATCCATGTGCAAGGTCAGAGAAATGTCACAGTTGGGACAAGTATCCACAGTTCCACACTCCCGACACATGACAAAGCTAGAATAGCCACGGCGATTGAGCATGAGGACTACCTGCTCTTTTTTAGCAAGACGATCTTGGATCGCTTCTAGCAAAGGAGGCGTAAAGTTTGACGTCTCATTTTGTCCGATATAGTCCCGAAAATCAATCACTTGAACCTCAGGAATCCTAGCTAAAGGATTGGCACGTTGGGTCAGATGTAAATGTTGATAGACACCCTTGCCAGCGCGAGCACGGCTCTCTAAGCTCGGTGTTGCAGAACCAAGGACCAGGGCAGCTTGATTATATTTGGCCCGTAAAATGGCCACCTCTCTGGCATGGTAACGGGGATTACTGTCCTGCTTATAAGTCGCTTCATGCTCCTCATCGATAATCATGACACCTAGATTTTTCAGCGGAGCAAAGATGGCAGATCTGGCACCCACAACAACTTGAGCATCGCCACGTTCCACCTTGCGCCATTCATCATACTTTTCACCATTAGACAGGCCTGAGTGAAGAATGGCTACCTTGTCCCCAAAACGAGCGATAAAACGCTCCGTCATCTGTGGAGTCAGGGAAATCTCAGGTACCAACAAAATAGCTGTTTTGCCCTTGTCCAAAGCCCCTTGGATAATCTGCAAGTAAACTTCTGTCTTCCCACTTCCTGTAATCCCTTGAAGGAGGAAGGGAGCCTGGTGACTACCAATCGCACTCACAACCGCATCTCGCGCCTGTCTTTGCTCAGGATTCAACTCCAAAGGCTGACTTGCCTCAATGCCTTCAAAATAAGCAGCCGAGCGTTGCACTTCCTTTTGGACTATGGTCACAGCACCTTGTTCCACAAAGAAGTTGACTTGCTCCCGCGAGTAGGACTCTAACAAACTAGCCAAAGAAGCGCTCTCTGGATGAGACAGCAGATAGTCTCTCAATTCCAACTTTTTCTTGGCACGTGCAGAAATCTCTACACCTTCTAACTGAACAAGGTCAACCTCATACCAAGACTGGGTCTTGATCTTCTTTTGATCGACCGCCTGATATTCCAGACCAAGCAGGCCTTTTCTAGTCAAACGCATCATTTCAGCTTGCTTACCTAAATCTAGAGAAGAAAAGGCAAGCGAATTTTCTGAACCAAACAAGCGCTCTCGGTCTTCCTGACTCAGACCTGCCAGAGGATAGAGAATCTTATCATAGCTGGAGTTCAGAAATCCTGGTAACATAGCCTTGAGGATGGAGATTTTATAGGAGAAGACTGACTTGCGTAACTCCTCAGCAAGCCAGAGTTGTTCTTGCGTGAGAACAGGAGAAAAATCCAGTACCTCAGCAATATCTTTTAAATCTTGCTCAATCTCTTCTTCATCTGATTGAGAATCCAAACCAAGAACAATCCCTTGAATCAGGCGATTACCCTTACCAAAGGGCACATGTACCCGCATCCCAACTTCCAGCATTCCCTCAAATTCCTCAGGAATCCTGTAACTATAGGGCTGATCCGTCTGCATCAAGGGCACATCTACAATAATCTTGGCTACGGCCATCTTCTCACCTCCTCCTTGTCAGTACATTCTTGCAATAGAAAAAATAAGATTGAGTCCCCCCAACCTTAAATTTTTTCACCATCTTCTTTTTCTTTAGCGATTTGCTCTTTGATTTTCTTTTCTTCTTCTTCTTTGCGGCGTTTTTCTTCTTCGATACGGCGACGCACCGCTTCACGTTTTCCTTCTGGATCTGGGTGAATTGTAACGTTTCCTGATTCGATTTCTTCTAAAGCGCGAAGAGTTGATTTTTCAGACTTGAAACCTTGAGTTGCTGGCGCACCTGCTTCCAATTCGTGGGCACGTTTTGCTTCCAAGATTACGAGTGAATATTTTGATGGAACCTTGTCAAGCAAGGTATCAATAGAGGGTTTTAACATCATTTGCTTGTACCTATTTTCTAAATTTTATCGGGTAGTTGAAGACTTTGGTAACATCTCCTGATAGTGACCAATGACACGATCCACACGGAAGTGCTCGGCTTCGATCACACGTTTGACACGCTCAGCAGCTAGGGGCACCTGATCGTTGACAATCGCATAATCATACTCACGCATAAGGGCAATTTCTTCCTTGGCCTTTTCGATTCGTTGGGCAATCACTTCTGCGCTGTCTGTTCCACGACCTACCAAACGGTCTTGCAATTCATCCAAATCTGGTGGTGTCAGGAAGATAAAGACAGCATCTGGAACCTTTTTCTTGACCTGAAGAGCGCCTTGAACTTCAATTTCAAGGAAAACATCGATTCCCTTGTCCAAGGTTTCATTGACATAGGTCAGAGGTGTTCCATAGTAGTTGCCGACATATTCTGCGTATTCCAACATCTGTCCTTGACGAATCAGCTCTTCAAACTCTTCGCGAGTACGGAAGAAATAGTCAACACCGTCCACTTCTCCAGGACGTTGTGCGCGTGTCGTCATCGATACAGAGTATTGAAATTGGTTTTCAGAACTCTCAAAAATCTCTCTTCTAACCGTTCCTTTTCCAACCCCTGAAGGACCAGAAAAAACGATTAGTAAGCCTCGGTCTGCCATTGTGTCTCCTTTAGTCAGTCTGTGAAATAACATTTCTCTAGAATAATGGCAAAAGCCAGATTATCCTTTACAGTCTTTCTATCTAGTGTAACAAAAAAGCAGTAATTTTTCAACTGCTCTTTCTTATTTATTTAGCATAATCTACTGCACGCAGTTCACGAATCACGGTTACCTTGATATTTCCTGGATAATCGAGATTGTTTTCAATTTTCTCACGAACTTTGTGAGCCAAGATTGTGACTTTGTCGTCCTTGATTTGTCCTGGATTGACCATGATACGAATTTCACGTCCTGCTTGAAGGGCAAAGCTAGTTTGTACTCCTTCAAAGCCGTTAGCAATTTCTTCCAAATCATGAAGACGTTTGATGTAGCTTTCAAGAGACTCACTACGAGCACCTGGACGGGCTGCGCTCAAGGCATCTGCCGCAGCAACGATCACTGCAATGACACTTTCTGCTTCGACATCGCCGTGGTGGCTAGCGATGGTATTGACCACAACTGGGTGTTCCTTATACTTACGAGCCAATTCCATACCAATTTCAACGTGGCTACCTTCAACCTCGCGGTCAATAGCTTTCCCGATATCGTGAAGGAATCCAGCACGACGGGCAAGAGCCGCATTTTCACCAAGTTCGCTCGCCATAATACCAGCTAACTTAGCAACTTCAATCGAATGGCGCAAAACATTTTGTCCATAAGAGGTACGGAACTGCAAACGTCCCATAATCTTCATCAAGTCTGGATGAAGGTTTGGCGCACCAATCTCATAGGCTGCTGCCTCACCGTATTCACGGATCTTATTGTCAATCTCTTGACGGTTTTTCTCAACCAACTCTTCGATACGAGCTGGGTGGATACGACCATCTTTGAGCAACATTTCCATAGTCATACGGGCAATCTCGCGACGAATCGGGTCAAAACCTGACAAGGTCACCACTTCTGGTGTATCGTCGATAATCACATCGACCCCTGTCAAACTTTCAAAGGTACGAATGTTACGACCTTCACGACCAATAATGCGTCCCTTCATAGTATCATCTGGCAGATGAACTGTTGAGTTTGTTGACTCTGCTACATATTCACCAGCGATACGTTGCATAGCTTGAACCAGGATGTCCTTGGCCATTTTGTCAGAACGTTCCTTGACCTCTTGCTCAGCTTCGCGAATACGGCTAGCAATCTCCTTGGTCAAGTTTTCCTCTGTCTGTGCCAAGATAATATCTCGTGCTTCTGCCTGAGACAGAGCACCAATACGCTCTAACTCTGCTTCTTTTTGTCTTTCGACTTCCTCTAATTGCTCTTCACGCGCATCAAGGTTTTTCGCTCTATCAGAAATACTTTGTTCTTTTTGTTCAAGTGTTTGTTCTTTACTCGTCAAATTGTCGTCCTTACGGTCGAGGCTAGTAGCTCTCTCTGTCAAACGACTTTCGATTTGTTTGAGTTCTTGACGTTCTGATTTGAATTCAGCGTCCACTTCTTCACGGTATTTTCTGGCTTCTTCTTTGGCCTCCAATAGTGCTTCTTTTTTAAGAGACTTGCTTTCACGTTTAGCTTCATTAACAAGTAAATCTGCTTCATGCTCAGCTTGTCCACGTAAATTAGTTGCTTCTTGTTCAGCATTTAAAAGCATCAAATCTGCAGCTTCCTGAGATGATTTCATCTTAGCTGAGATGCTGACATATCCAATGACTAAACCAATGATGACGGCAAAAACAGCAATCGCAAGCGACATGATTTCCATGTTTTTACCTCATTTAATTTTTATTATGAATGACATACATTCTTTTACATTCTACCATAAAAAAGTGATTTTCACAAACCTAAAATAGAATATGTTTTGGGGAAATTAGTGTGAATTTTAGGATTACACTTCTTCGGATCCCTTCAAACTTTTGAACACATCATCAATAAATATATCTGCTAATCTCTTCTTGAAAGAATCATTATTTAATAGAGCACCAAATAAATCTTGACTCTGAGAGTATCCTTCTATAAGAGCATTGTCAATCTCTTCTTCAAAAGCAAAAACGAAGTCTTCTCTAGAGTTGACACGAGCAGATTGCTTTAGTCTTGGATTCTTTTTCATCAATTCACGAATGGACACCGCTCCACTTAGACCGACTTGGTGATCAATATCCAAATCCAACTGTTCGTTAATTTCATCTAAGATTTCAGATAAACGCTTCTCCTGGTCAGTCGTAACACCTCCAGTACTTGGCTTGGTAAGTATTAACTCTGGATGATATTCCAATTCAGAAACTGACCTGAAAGAACCTGTTTGCTTATGTTTCATATAGTCCACTACGATCTTATCTGCGATTGTAAAATCATCTCCTCCAATGCGAACATCAATCATCTTGACAAGACTTTGCAGATAATTATAACGTTCGTGTAGAACTTCATTTTGATAAGCAGTTGCCTGAATCAAGAAAGTATACATTCTAAGAAAACCTCGAATAACCTTTCGAATAGAAAGTTGTTCTTTTTCATCAAACCGTCTAACTCTATCATAACCTTGATTTAACAGAGAAACCATCTTTTGTTTTTCTCTACTGTTTCTCTTTTCTTGATATAAGAATTGATTAAACTCATGAACAACATTACTGTCCAAGATACCATACTCATCAATTTTCCGATCCAAGGTCAAGACATCGCTAGGTGTGACTGTATCTGCTAAAATAGTCTCACGGTAGTAGGGAGAAAAAGCTGAGCGAATATCGTCATAAGTATTTTTAAAATCAAGGATAAAGGTCTTCTTATTGTAGCCTCTATAGATACGATTCAAACGAGACAATGTTTGCACCGCAGCAACACTTCGCAACTTTTTATCTACATACATAGCAACCAGTTTTGGTTGGTCAAACCCTGTCTGATACTTATTTGCCACAATCAGGATTTGGTAGTCCTCCGTATCAAAATGATCTTTCAAATAATCTTCCTTGACCTGATTCATTTGCGACTCAGTATATTCACTACCTTGATAATCAACCTTGCCAGAAAAGGCAATCAGGGTTCCAATACTAGTGATACTGTGGTCTTTGAAGTACTTTTGAAAGGCTAATTGATACTTAACTGCTGCCTCACGACCCGAAGTCACAATCATAGCCTTACCTTGACCACCCAATTCAGCCATAATATCATGACTGATAAAGTGATCCATGATAATTTCAACCTTTTGATTGATATTTTCATCAGATAATTCTACAAATTTTGCAATCTTACGCTTGGCAAGAGTCGTTTTTAGCTCAGGATCTTCTTCGACTGCTTTATTGAGCTTGTAATAGGTCTTATAAGTCGTATAGTTATCTAAAACATCTAGAATAAAACCTTCCTCAATAGCTTGCTTCATACTATAAACATCAAAAGGAGCTTTAGAACCATCTGCTTGTGTTGTACCAAATAGCTGTAGAGTTGTCGCCTTGGGAGTTGCGGTGAAGGCAATGATTGAGACATTGTCCTGCTTACCTGTCCGAGCAATCTCCTGCTCGATAGCGTCCGCAACACTTACTTCTTGAATCTCATCGATAGTTCCATCTTCTATATCTGTTTCTGTCAAGACTTGACTAACCGAACTCATATAGGATCCTGTCGTTGAACTGTGGGCTTCATCAATTAAAATCGCAAATTTCTTTTTCGCAGTGTTCCCTACAGACATCCAGTTGGATTGATTAATTTGGGCAAACTTATGAATAGTCGTAGCTATGATTTTTGTATTTCCTGCAATCGCATCCGCTAAATCACTGGAGGTTTCTTTGTCGCCCATTACCTTGACCACTCCAGGCTTGTGGGAGATTTCCTTGACTGCTTCTTGCAATTGACGGTCAACTACGATACGGTCTGTTACGATTAATACAGTATCTACGATGTTTTGATTCTGATCATCATGAAGAGAAACTAAACTATGAGCCAACCAGGCAATGGTATTGGTTTTACCAGAACCAGCCGAATGCTGAATCAGATAATTACTGTCAGTATAGTTGACTTTCATGTCCTCTAGGAGACGGCTAACTGCTCTTCGCTGATGGTATCTCGGGAAAATCAGGGTCTTCTTTTTATGCTTATCCATCTCAAAAAAGATAAAACTCTCTATTAACTGGAGAATACTATCCTTGGTCAAGACATCAAGCCACAAGTAGTCTGTATCGACACCATCAGGGTTGTGAGGGTTACCACTTCCCATCTCAATACCTTCCCCTTTCCCCACATTAAAAGGTAGGAAATAGGTTTCTTGTCCTTTCAATTGCGTCGTCATATAGACTTCTAGGGTATCCACTGCAAAGGAAGCCAAGACTCCCTGTTCAAAACGGAAAAGACGATTCTTAGGATTGCGCCCCTTTAACTGCTTGATAGCATCCTGAACAGACTGACCACTGGGATTAAACTTAAGCTCTATAGCAAATAGTGCTAATCCATTGATAAAGATAACAAGGTCAATGCGGTCGCTCTCCTCATAAACCACTTCTTCCATAACGGATAGACAATTGGCTTGGTATTGCTGAACAGCTTTTTCATTAAAACTAGTAGCAGGTTTACGATAAAGAAGACGAAGTTGTTTATTTTCAATAAAAACTCCTTCTTTCAAGGCGAATAAAAAGCCACCCTTGACGATTTCTTTATTAATCAGATTGACGATTGTCTCCTTGCTAAGCTTTTTAAGGAGATAGTCCATGGTCTCCTCCTGGGTTTCCATCAGAAAATCCCATAGAAGTTCCACATCCATGGCTAATCTAGGATCGTAGCAAGTAGCGGCCCGCTGGATATAGGCATTTTTTTCTTTCAAGTCTTTGATAATCCACTGCTGGAAATCATAGCGCTCCTTCAAGCCCAAATTTGCCATAGTTTCTCACTTTCTAATACTAACTAAAATTTTTATCTTCCTTATGCTTAAATATCATCATTTTCCGTCATCTTTCTTCTTTCTTTCTCAGAATCTATAGTAATTTTCAATATTTTTCTAAACGCCTTTATTAAATCACATAGCGATAATACAAAAAACATTAATAATCCAATAAATATAGACAGAGTTACACGTAAAATATCATTAGTGCTACTTGGTTCTTGAGCAAGAAAAAAAGAAGGAAAAATTGTTAATATAAAGGATAATAACGATAGATCAAATAGTCTTTCTATTATCAATAAATCTACATTAAGACTTTTTAATTTTTTTATAAATCGATTTGTTGCAAAAAATGATGTTATTCCAAATGCAGCAACTAATACACCTGATATAAAAATCAAAACATTTTGGATAGATGATACGAATTCAACATAATTATGGATAACACATAATTGAAGTTGGGAATGAAAAGCGTAGAAAGATACTATTAAAGAGATTATTAAAAATAAATATCCCTTGTATTTTCTAATCTTTGAAAGCAACTAAATATCCTTCCTTCTCTTTGTATGCTTTTTCCAGTTTATCGTAAATAATATCATTATCAATATCTTCTATGTAATATTTTTCATAATAGTTCAACTTATGATTTACTAAATCTATTATCTCAGAATCACCATAGACAGACATAGTTCTTATCTTTACATTTTGATTATCTTTATAAGAACAAAATTCGTCTATTGCACGTCTCAGTCTATTTTTATTTAAATCAGTCCCCTTAATTCTCAATTCCATACTTTTTGCTGACATTTCCTTAGCAAATTCAACACCACTATTAATATCTTTTACTTGTTCTGAGAATAATGATAAATTTTCTGGAATAGCGATTGAAAAAACAACATCATGAACATGTCGCATCTTATCTAGATTTTTAGTGGCATCCTTATCCTTTATGATAACAAATTCAAATTCTTTATAATCAATTCCGACCTTTAAAGCTATAAATTTTCTTAATTCTTCTATTGTAGTTTGCGATTTCCCTCTTTTCTGAAGCAAAATGCTATTTTTAAAATCATACAAAAATTGAGCATCATTAGCTATTCCTTCGGTATCTTCTTTTTCCACAATATCTCTATTTTGAGTCTGAATATCATCAATTTGAATATCTTGCTCCAAATTAACCTTTGCAATAGTAAATACTATATAAGTATCTGTTTTACGAATATCATTGCGTAAATAATATGATAGATTTCCAATAGATTCCGTAACCAATGATACTGCTGGATTAAGACCTGCAAAAAATGCATTAATCTTTGATACTGCATTTGTTTTAGAAACAGCTTTATAAAAAAGACACTTGAATTCACGTTCCACAAGCATTTACACCCTCCTCTTCCCTGTTACATAATCATAAATAAGAGTTTGTCGTTGTTTATTAATATTTTCAATTTGTTGGTTCTTGATTTGAATTAATTTATCAATTTGAACCGTTTTTTGGTCTAAGAAATCAGTGATTTTTTTCTGTTCATAAATAGATGGAAGAGGCACCTCAATTCCATTAAAAATAGCCGCAGTTAGTTGATTAACTGTACTAGTTGTAAAGAATGTTCGATAAAAATTAAAGCTAACATTCATTAAATAAAAAGCAAACTTAGCAAATAAACTTTTATTGGCTCTAAAAACCATCATAAATGCACCAAAAGTAGCTTTTATATCTGTATCAATAATCGCGTTTTTACCAATCAATACTGGACTACCATTCCTAGCCGTTATAAGAATATCATTTTTTCTAAGTACAATAGATTCTGCTACTTTTGTTTTTACATACACATTATTATTAAAATCTAAAATACCGTTCTGAATATTCCCAGATCTCAGAACTAGAATCCCTTCATCCTTATCTACTATATCGCTGGGCGAATATGTCAATCCCTGCTTCACATCGCCTAAATACTTGAACTTAATTACTCCCCACCCTTGAGGTATCTGTCCAATCCAGTCGACACCTGAGTCTTTCATGGGGACTGTTTTATCCAGTCCTTTTGTGACGGTTTCATAAATCAAGCTAGCTCGGTAGTCTTTGAGTTTTTGAATTTGCTCTTCCAATAGGGATTTAACCTTATCTAATTGGACAATTTTCTTATCAAGAAAATCAGCAATTTTTTGTTGTTCAACAAGACTTGTTGGAAAAGCAATTCTCATATTTTTTATATATTCCCAACTTGCTCTAGGCATTTTACTACCATAAGTTGAAGTATTAACTTCTTCAATAAAACTATCACTTTGAATAGCATAGTATAAAAAATTCATATCTAATTCTGAAGATTGAAATACAAGAAATTCTGAGCTAGCCGTTGAAGTGAATGTGGCTCGCCAATATTTTCTTAAATATGGTCTTAACTTCCCAAATAAAACATCTCCAATTTCGACTACAATATTTTCACTCTTATCAACTTGTATACCAGTTTTAACAAATTTCCCAGTTTGACTTTCTATATTTTCTAATCCTATATAAGGTACAGAAGAGTCTGTTATTCTTTTTTCACTTCTAGTAGTTACTAAATATCTTATTTTAGACATCTCCCACTCTTCTGGTATCTGTCCAATCCAGTCGATACCACTCTCTTTCATCCTAGTCATGTTTGAGTTCCTCCAAGAGAGTCTGTAATTCTGCTTCCAAGTCATAAAACTCAGCTAAGAGCTTTTCTGCACTTTCTGGTGCTTGGTATTGATAGAAATAGCGGGTAAAAGGAATCTCTGCTCCATAGCCTTTTTCCTCATCAAACCAGTAGTGGGCGTCAGGTACATGAGGATAAACCTCACGCGCAAAGTAGTCTTCCACATTCTCTGTCAGCTTAACGATTTCACTGTCCTTGGTGGTCTTATCATAGACAATCCCATCGGCAATCTCATTTGCCTTGTCTTTCTTCTTGGTTCGGATAACCTCTGCTGTCTTGTCCATTTCACTCATAGCTAAGGCTAGCGCATTGATATTAGCAGGCGTAAGCTTAAACTCTCCCAGCAAGTCCTTGATGACTTGGACAAAGTTCTCAAAGTCAGGATAGGTCTTGTCAGAGCTTCCCTTAGCAAGAGCTGTCAGGATAGCTTCTTGCTTGGTCTTGCCAGCTACAAAGTCCTGTAATTTTTTCTCATCCTTGGCTGAACGTGGTTCCATCTCTCGCAATTCTTGGTACTTGTATTCATCAAATAGTTTAGCTAGAAAAGGAACACTTTTCGCTTTCTCAATTGTTTCTTCGCTTATCTGGCCACGACGTTGTAGAGGTTGCATAACTGTAAACTCTCGATAGAGAAACTCTTGATTGTCAAAGATTTTTACATGGTCATTTTCTTGAAAATCATCGTACCAGCGAAGGATCTGACGGATGTTATCTTGGGACAACTCACGGCGTTTTTGACCTAGAGATTTACGTAAAGGAACAAACTCCTCCGTCGCATCGATAAACTGAACCTTATTCTGGCGCTCAGGAGATTTGTTTTTATTATAAATCCAGATATAAATCCCAATTCCCGTGTTATAGAAAAATTGACCTGGAAGGGCGACTATAGCTTCCAGCAAATCATTCTCAAGGATATAACGGCGAATCTGACTTTCTCCCGATGACGTCCCACCTGAAAAGAGGGGAGACCCATTTGAAATGATGGCTGCACGGCCATTTTCTTCTAATTTTGCAAGAGCATGAAGATGGAAGAGTAGTTGAGCATCTCCAGTTCCTGGAGTCGCAACAAAACGACCTTGACGACCTTCTGTTTTATCAAAGAGTTGATGATCTTTCTTAACTGCATCCTCAACCCCATCATCCGCATCCTTACCACCCCAAGCTTGACCGAAGGGAGGGTTAGCGATGACAAAGCTCATTTTAGTATCTGGAAAAGGGTCTGGATCTTTTAAGGTATCCACCTTCACAAAATAGTCAGAATCTTCCTGACGAATTAGCATATCTGCACGACCAATCCCAAAGGTTTCAGGCAAAACTTCTTGACCAAAAAGACGGACAGTGACTCCTGTATTCAACTGACGGATATAGCTTTTAGCTGTAGCCAGCATTCCCCCAGTTCCAGCGGCCATGTCTAGTATTTTCAACTCTTTTTTATCAACAAAAAGTTCTTCGTATGCCTCAATCAAGAGGAGGTTGACCATCAGAGCAATAACTTCACGAGGGGTATAGTGAGACCCCGCTTCCTCATTTTCAGAAAATCGGCGGATGATATCCTCAAACATGTATCCCATACGCATAGAGTCAACTGAACTTGGAGACAAATCAATTTGAGAGAACTTTTTAATAACCGTGAAAAGGCGACCACTCTGGGCCAGAGTACGGACTTGCTCTTTAAATTTTAGGTTTTCAATGATGTCCTTGACACGATAGGAATAGCCATCCAGATAGGCTAGAAAATTCTCCTCGATTGCATTTGGATCATTTTGAAGATTTTCCAACGTAAAAGGACTAACATTGTAGTAACGATAGCCTGAGAGTTTCTCCAACACTTTCTCAGGTGTATTGGGATTTGCTTTGTATTGTGCTACCACCTGATCCTTGGTTGGCAGCAAGGCAGCTTCTAAACGAGTCAGGACAAACATTGGAATAATGACATCGCGATACTTATCTGCTCGATAAGCCCCTCTAAGAGTGTTAGCGATAGACCAAACCGTATTGACATCATTAGAAATTTGGATGTCATTTGCTTGGAATAGTGGTAATTTTTCTTTGAAATTAGACATTTACTTCCCCTGTTTTTATTATTAACAATTCTCTTCATTATACCACAAAATACGAGTTATAAAGCGTATTCAAGGGTAAAGATCGAAGTTCATATACTAAATTTCTTTACTGAGTTTTTGTCTTTTGTACTAGGGCTTCTGTCATTTTCCAAAAAACTTTATCTTAAACTTACTAATAAAAATTTAAAAAATAAAAAGCCTACTTCGCAGTAGACTTAGTAATGATCTTTGAAAGACAAGAAAGCCACGCTATCTCCATCCATCATATAAATCAAGCGATTTTCTGCGTCGATACGACGTGACCAGGCTCCTTGGTAGTCATACTTGAGTGGTTCTGGTTTACCTATTCCTGTAAAGGGATCACGTTGAATATCCTTGATTAGTTTATTGATTCTTTTTAACGTTTTCTTGTCCTGAGTTTGCCAGTAGCAATAATCTGCCCAGGCATCTTCTGTAAACTTGAGTAGCATTCCTCACTCCTCAATAACATGGACTTGAGTGCTTCCAGCACGAACTTGAGCCATTCCTCGCAAGACCTTGTCAGATAGTGCCTTGTTTTGAGCGATTTTCAGAGTTTCTTGAATACTATCCCACTCACTCTTTGAAAGAACTACAATGTCCTCATCTGGATTTTTATTAACTACCGTCAAAGGCTCAAATTCATCATTTACCTTTTTCATGTAGTCTTTTAAATGATTTCGGAATGTTGAGTAAAGAACTGCTTCCATAACCATACCTCGTTT
The DNA here is from genome assembly GCF_003859975.1 of Streptococcus sp. OH4692_COT-348. GTDB lineage: Bacteria > Bacillota > Bacilli > Lactobacillales > Streptococcaceae > Streptococcus. The sequence goes on along the minus strand of NZ_RQZB01000007.1, from coordinate 36,155 downwards.
TACCTCTTTTCCACTATTATACACAAAAAGAAAGAAATTGTCAGGAACTTGTACAAGATTTTCTTTTCTATCTATTTATACTCAATGAAAAGCAAAGAGCAAACTAGCCGCAGGCTGTACTTGAGTACAGCAAGGCGACGTTGACGTGGTTTGAAGAGATTTTCGAAGAGTATTATTCGTAAAAAATCTCAAAAAGTCCACCTTTCAGTAGACTTAGTTTGTTTCTATTCTAATCGGCACTCTTCCAAAATTCTGCTCTTTTATACTCGAATTTCCTAGTTGGTAAATTCTATCTGCCTTTTGAGTCATTGCGTCCCAGGGTTCTTTGCCAATTCGGCTGACTAAATGTACCTGCCCTTTCAGAGATTTGAGATGTTGTCTGCCTTTTTCGGTAAAACCAAGAACATGAATCCCTTCTGGCAAGGAACTCTCTCTGGCTTGCACCAAAATATAGGTCAGGAGACGTCTGACACGCGCCTTGGTGTACCGCTTGGTAGCAACCGCCTCGACCAATTCTTCTACCGATTGGGCTGTCTTAATGGCATCCTTAATACGCACAGCCATTTCTTGATTGACCTGATAGATGGTGGTTAGGTCGGGATTTGACAAAATTTGATATCGGAGCAAGGGAAAATAGTCATCCCAGCTCACCTTACTGGCCTGCTCAAATAGGGCAACAGAAGGCATAAAGTGTTCTAAGAAATCTTTGTCCCTCTGGTGCTGACGAAGGGCTGTCGCCGAAGCAAAGTCCACATCCTTGTCCACAGAGTGATAGCCAGCCCCCTGACGCTGAATCGGATGGAGTTTGATGTTGCGTCCCGCAACTGCCTTAACATAGGCAAGAGCAAGAACATGATTGGGCGTATTGCCAGAAAAATCAAGACCTGCAAATTCCTTCCACATAGCTTGGGTTTTCTGGGGATAAGAGAGAGAATCAGGCAGATTTTCCACAAATTTCTCCATCTCAGCACCCCGATCTGTGTATAAGTCAGCGATTTTCTGGTAATCTAGAACTTCCTCCGTCCCAAAGGCTAAGTTATCAGTCCCTAACTGAGCTAAGATATCCACAGCTCCTTGACCAAAGAAATCTGCTGCCTGAACACTGACTAAAAAGGGCAATTCCACTACCAAGTCTGCGCCATTTTCCAGTGCCATCTGAGTCCGTGCCCACTTATCCACAATAGCAGGCTCTCCACGTTGCATGAAATTTCCAGACATGGCAACGATTTTCAGTCCCTCAGCCTGCTCAAGCAGGTATTTATGCCCATTATGAAAGGGATTAAACTCTGCGATAATACCTGTGATGGTCATGCTAATCTCCTACTTTAATACCTATATTTCTATACCATCAATAATATCTAAAAATAAATTCTCAATATCTTTATGCACTTCCTCTCTATTTATCTCTTTAAGTATAATTTTATCTGTGCAATTTTGATGATACTCTTTATTAATGAATTTATAAATTTCACTTTTCAAATCTTTACCATTAATCATCGACATTTTATTTTCTAGACTAACTTTCCATCGATTATCAAATAATTCCTGACATTTAGAATGAGTCTTTGATGGTTCCCACTTAGAATTTAATTCTTTTCCATCTCCCATTCCGTAAGATACCATCTTATCAAAGAACTTTCCGAATGTCTCTTCTCGAAAAGTTTCACAAATTCCTTCTAATTCTTGATAAAACTTATCTCTATCTTGTCCTTTTGATATTCTAAATAAAACTTCAGGAATCAAAAGATAATTTTCTATTTCTTTTTTAGTCCAAATATGTAACTTTAGACGCTCTTTAGCTTCTGCATCCTGTTTTATTGAACTTAAGAACGAATCGGGATAGTAATCTCTATCTAATATTCCAATTATACTTAGTTTTCCATCGATACTCTTAAAAAAATCAGCCACTTTAAAATATTTTTTAAAGTTCGAAAAACCTTTTATTTTTATAGAAAATATATGATCAATTGAAAAATCACTTTCAGGATATAACTTATCAAAAAACTTCTTCAAATACCACATATCGTCACCTTCAAGAAATAGTAATTTCTTATACGTAAACAAACGTATCAAAGACATATTTTGAATACTTCCGATTTCATCCACCACTTTTTGAACAGCAAGTAACTCATTTGTATACTTCAAGTTTTTCTTTTTATTACTAACATTCAAAATATTCTCTGAATCTACTTCAGAAATAATTTCTATTGAGTGAGTCGCAATGATAACTTGTTGAAAATTTCTACGAACATATTTCAATAATTTTCGTTGTAAATCGGGATGCATATATACATCTGGCTCATCTAAAATAACCGTCGTTATCCCTTGATTTTTTGATTTAGTAACAAACCACATCATTTGCAGCCACATTTGAAGTCCATTGCCAACATATCCTAATTCTGTCATAAACTCATTCTCTCCTACAACTAGAGAAACCAAAGGGTCATCTGAAGAGAAGTCAATTTTGGGAGGATTTATGTGCAGATTTTTCCATGTTTGCTTAATTAATGATGAAAATTCATTAAATACATTTTCATCATTAGTCATTTCTAAATAAATTTCATTTCTGAAGTGTAATGATGATAAATATGTATCTTTATCTTTCCTTACTGTCTCTTTCGACAAGTATTTTTCAATTTTTCTTAGCGGACCTATTTGAGGTAAAATATTTAACTTTGGGAATCCAGAATTGTTAAAAGTAGTTTTATTAGTAATAATTTTACCATTCGAATCATAAACAAGTGCAAATATTAAGTCATCATGGAAATGAACTATAATTTTATATCCTCCATGAAATCCAGCAGTGAGTTTTGGTTTAGCATCTTCTTCATATTTATGTGGGATTGTACTAGTATTGATTTTTAACATTTTACCGTTAACAATAATATATTTAGCTTTTTTAGAGAAATTGCGAGCCAAATTGTCAGGAATATTTCTAAAAATTGGTTTAGATAACGCATAAGAAATTATTCTTAATGCTTCAATAATGGTTGATTTTCCTGCATTATTTTTTCCAACTGCAATAGTTAAATCTTTAAACTCTAGTTTTGTATCTTTAAAGCAACGATAATCTTCTAAATGTAAAAATTTAAGCATCTAATTAGCATCTCCCTTTTCAATTCATAAAATTATTTATAACATACAAAAAACCAACGGGTGCTAGTTTCTGTTGGCTCTTTGTCCTCAAAGTCCGCATAAAGTTTGAAGGATTTGAAACCAGCCTGTTCCAGCAAAATATCATAGGTCAAGACTTCATAGGTCCGCTCCTCATGCACTTCATCGTGGCGACTAAAAGAACCGTCCGCCTCCTTGATAAAAAAAGTCAGCTCATGCACGATGGAGTGAGGCGCTGCATCCTCGTAGGTATCCCAGAGCATTGCGAAATCTTCTGCATTTTCATGGTAGGAATAGCCTGGAAAAACTTCATCTGTCTGATAGGTTGAATGGACATCAAAGATGAAAACTCCGTCTTCATTAAGAGCGTTATACACTTCCTTAAAGACGTCTCCTACTTCCACCTCATCCTGCATGTAGCAGATAGAGTCCGAGTAGCAAGTGACAAAATCGTATTGACCTGCCTTGGACAAATCCAGCATATTTCCTTCAATAAAGTCAATCTTTTGTTTGGCTGAAGCCGCTCTCTTCTCAGCAATCTTCAGCATATCTGCGCTCAAGTCAAGTCCAGTCACATCAAAACCAGCCTGAGAAAAGCGAACAGACTGGATGCCTGTCCCACAAGCCAATTCCAAGAGTTTCTTTCTCTCCTTGTTCTTAGGCAAATGACGCAGAGAAAAACCCGTCCATTTATCATATAAACTATCGTCCATGACCGCATCATAGACCGCCGCAAAGGTTTCATAAGTTGCCATAATTTTTTACTCACTTTTAAAATATTTCTTTAATAGTTGTTCATTCACTTCTAATATATTAGGAATCATATTCTTACATAAAAAAACATCTTTTCCTATTTTTAAATCAATTGTTTCAGTATCATTATTTATATTTATTAAAGTTAGCATATTGCTTAATTCAGTATATTTAATCTTATAATACTTGCGAGGCGGTTCTTTTCTAACTTGTCTAATATTTGATTCTCTGAATTGATTAGTTTTAGCCGTGATAATAGTATGTTTATTCTTGCTGATGAGCAATAAATTTCCTATACTGTCCACCTCTTGTTTTGAAACTAAACCCTTTTCTGCTTCATTCCATTCAATAATGTGGTGAATTTCATTTTCGATTGTATTATACTTCTCATCTATATTGTGCTTCTTAAAATATTGTCCTCTTAATTTATTTTTTCTATTCATTTATAAATTCCAATTCATTCTCCCGAAAATAGCCCAGTCAATAAGTTGACTGAGCCAAATCTAAAAAAAGTCGATACTAAGATATAGTTCATCTACTATGCTAAGGCTTCTGAAATATCTACTGAGTCTGCCTCATGCCATAGCTTCTCTAGGTTATAGTGGGCACGCATTTCTTCTGAGAAAATATGCACAACGACAGCACCAAGGTCCAGCAAGACCCAGCCTCCAGCTGCATCGCCTTCAACATGGCTACCTTTAAAGCCAGCTTCAGCTACTTTTTCACGGATATTGTCGGCGATAGCGTCCAACTGACGGCTATTCATCGAGCTAGTTATAACAAAGTAGTCCGTCACGCTGGTCAAATCTTGTACGTCAAGTGCGAGGATATCTTCCGCACGTTTCTCATCAGCCGCTTTCACGACTAGTTCTAGTAATTCTTTTTCGTTCATTTAGTCCTCTTTCAAATAGTGCACAAAGGCGTTATAGGTTTCAAGGGTTTGGGGATAGATGGGAAATCCCTGATGAGCTAGATGCTCCACAGTACGAGCTGTTTCGTAGGCCACTGCCTTATTGAGCGATAGCTCAGCAATTTCACGCGCCACATCCACACCTGGAAAGGCACGATTGTGCTCGATATAGTCTGCGACGTAGATGACCTTGTCTAAGTCTGTCATCTGACCAGCCCCGACTGTATGGATTTCAATGGCTCGCAGGATTTCTGGATCATGCAAATCCAAGTCTTCTTGAATCTTGTAGATACCCACCATTCCATGCCAGACATTATTGCCCCAGTTTTTGAGATCAGGGTCTAATTGGTAACGGTCAATCAAGTCCAGAAATTCCTGATCTGACAACTTTTTAGCATAATCATGAAGAAGGCCTGCTAGACCAGCTTTCTCAACATTGACTCCAAATCGCTGGGCCAATTCTATGGCTGCACGTTCCACACCCAAGCAATGGGTTAAACGCTTTTCAGGTAGAAGCTCTGCCATTTTTTCCAACAAAGTCTCACGGGAGCAGTTGATATAGTCTTGATAGGCCATCAGTAGAGCCCCTCCTTCTCGATATAGTCTAGAACTGGCTGAGGCAGGAGAAAGTTGGGTTTCCGACCTTGGGCAAGGAAGTCACGCACCATGCTGGACGAGATATCCATGAGAGGCACATCCACCCAGATAACTGGATAGGAAGTTCCTGCTTTGTAGCGTGGGCGCTGAACCCCCACAAACTGAACCATGTCAACCAGCTCATCAATTCGATACCACTTGGGTAGATAGTCCACCATGTCAGCACCGATGATAAAGTAATAATCCGTATCAGGATGTTGCTCTGTCAAAATCTTCATAGTGTCGTAGGTGTAAGAAATGCCCTTGCGCTCCAACTCAATAGTTTCAATGGCTAGTCCTTCAATCCCCTCAATCGCCAACTCAAGCATCTTGAGACGGTGGTGTTCAGGGATGGTTTCCTTTTTATCTACATGAGGAGGTTGGTATTCAGGCATGAGCAGAACTTGATCTAGTCCCAACTGCTGGCGCACTTGATCCGCAACAATGAGATGGGCATTGTGAACAGGGTTAAAATTCCCCCCTAAAATCCCGACTTGTTTACGTTTTTTCTCCTTGATTTCTGGCTCCAACTCTACCTTGGTAAAGGGAGTTAATAGTTCAATTGCCATAGGCTAGTCTCCTTTATTTCTCTGTAAAAACAGTTATTTGGAGTAGGTTTTTAGATTTCCTTGACTTTTTTAGAAATCTTGCGATTTTCTTTCTTGCTAGATTGTTTAAATAAAATCAAGATGCGTCCGATTTTTTGGACTGTATCCACACCGATTTCTTCTTCCAAAATTTCAGCTACTTCGTGGATATTTTCATCTGTGTTTTGCAAGAGCGTTACTTTAATCAATTCGCGGGCATCAAGAGCTTGACGGACACTGGTTTTGATTTGGTCGTTAAGCCCATTTTTTCCGATTTGGATGATGGGCTTGAGGGTGTGTGCCTGACTGTTGAGGAAGGCACGTTGTTTTGATGTTAATGACATAATTTCTTCCTTGTTTTTTTGATAGTTATTTTAGGTGGTGAGGGACGGTCGGAACTAATTTTCCAAAGATCTCATCTTTGAAAAATGGATTTCCTGACCTCACAATTGAGCCTTGGTCTCAATTGTGCCCTTTGCCAATCTATCGATTGGCAAGACACCACGGCAATAACTATCTTTGTATGAGCTCACTTTGTTCGCTCAGCGATTTTGTAATAATACTTTTAAATAATTGCTTTTCGTGTGACGACGGCGACGCCTTCTGGTGCCCAGACGGCGACTTTGGCTGTGCCTGTTACACGGATCCAGCCTAGGCCTGAAATGACTAGGTCAGTCTTCTCCTTAATGTTAAATACATGCTGGACCAGTTTTGGAAAATCTTCTTTTTCCTTGCTATTTGGTGGTGTCAAAAGCGTTCCGAGGTGCTTGTCGTAGAAAGCACTAGCGCCTTCAAGCTTGGTACGATGGAGTTTGAGTTCATTATCAAAGAAGGCAGTGAAACCTTGCTTTTCACCTGCAATAAAGTCAAATCGTCCAAGACCACCTAGAAACAGGGTTTGTTCAGGATTGAGCTGATAGGTTTTTGGCTTGATTTCCTTTTTAGGGCTGACATACTTGAGGTTTTTAGCCGTCAAGTAGTGAGCCATCTGGTGGCGGTGGATAATCCCCGGTGTATCGTAGATATAAGACCCATCGTCAAGCGGAATCTCAATCTTATCCAAGGTTGTCCCTGGGAAGCGCGAAGTCGTGATGACATTTTGGTCACCCGTGATTTCTTGGATAATAGCATTGATAAGGGTTGATTTTCCGACATTGGTTACCCCAACTACATAGACATCACGACCCTTACGGTAATGCTCAATTTTGTCAATGACTTCCTTGATGGCATGTTTGTTTTGTGCTGAAGTTAGAACGACATCGACTGGACGAAGCCCTTCTTCATGGGCACGTTCCATGAGCCACTGGCTAATCTTGCCCGGTTTAACAGACTTGGGTAGAATATCTTTTTTATTTCCCACCAAGAGGACATCATTGCCCGATACAAAGCGTGGCAAGCCTGGAATGACAGAGCCATTAAAGTCAAAGATATCAATGACATTTACCACTAAAGCATCACTGTCTCCCACCTCGTGCAAGAGTTTGAGGAAATCATCGTCCGTCAACTGGACATCTGTTATTTCATTGTAGTGGCGGAGACGGAAACAGCGTTGGCAATAGACTTCGCCCGTCTCCAAACCTTTTTCGAGTGCCGACTGTGGAGTAAATCCAAGACCAGCCTTGTCTGTCGTCTGAATGGTTGCTCCACAACCAATACAGAGAATTTCTTCCATAGTTAAATTCCTTTTTTATATGTAATCGGTCCGTACGTTTCAGTGATTTTTCGCATGACACGGCGCTCACGAGCTCGGTTAATCTGCGTTTTGATCGAGTCATGTTGGACCAAGGGTTTGACTAAAATCGAGCGAATGCCAGCACGGTGGGCTGCTCGAATATCGGTCATGAGCTGATCGCCAACCATGACTACTTCACTTTTCTCATAGTGAAATTCCTTCATGGCACGGTCAATTCCAAATGTGAAGGGCTTCAGAGCCCAATAAATGTAATCAATTCCAAACTTCTCAACTGCACGTTGAACGCGTTTTTTGGTGTTATTTGATACCACGATGATGCGAATGCCCGCGTCCCGAAGATCATGTAGCCATTGCTTCATCTCTGGTGTCCCATCAGGGTTGTTCCAAGCAATGAGGGTATTATCCAAATCGACCAAAACAGCCTTGATTCCCTGCGCCTGCAGACTTGGGACTGTCAGATCATAGACTGCTTCCACAGCAAAATCTGGCATGTAATTTTCAATCGCCATTCTGGCTCCTTTTCTTAACTTTTTTTCGCAATTTTCCTTAACAACAATGACAAAACAATCCACAACCCAGCACTAGCCAAACTGATGTAGAGCCAAGCATGGGGTTCGTCTGTTAAAGGTAGCGGAACATTCATTCCGAAAAAGCCTGTCACTACTGCCAAAACCGCTAGTAAGACTGAAATGATGGTCAGTGTTGTCAAATTGTCATTCAGATTATTGTTTAGGATGTTGTTGTAAGATGCTGATAGTTGTTGGAGGACTTGAGAAATCAAGTCTGTCATGGATACCAGCTGATGAGCCTCAATCATGGCATCATCAAACTGTTCTCTCTCAATCTCGTTAAAACTGCGATAGAGGGCATGCCCTTGGATATGTTCCAGCAACATACGATTTTGCTTGGCAGCTGCAGTGAGGTAAACCATACCAGTCTCCAAGTCGGACAACGCAAAAAGATTTTTCTTAGTTGTTCGCTGACGCAATAGCCCATTGACCTCATCCTTACTCTTATCCATCTGCTCGATTACAGGATAGTAGGCATTGCTGATGATTTCCAGACTGGCAAAGAGAAACTTGTAAATCGAAAGCGTGTCATGACTCTCCAGATAACGGGTCATCTGTTCAATGATATAGGCGTTCTTGATATTACTAATGGTAATCAGGCGATGATATTCCACGATAAAGGTCATGGGAAAGGCTTCGTAGTAGGCCTTATCCTTTTTCAAGTTCAAGACATTGTAGATAAAGGTCACAGTCCCATTTTCACGGTGATAATCCATGTGGGCACGCTCATTTCTATCCAACGCATATTCGATGGTTTCCTTGTCCAAACCGTAGATTTCAGAAAGGTCCTCTAATTTTTTCAACTTGTCCAAATCTAAGTTAATCCAGGTACAACCATTGCCCAACTGTTTTTCTAAAAACATCTTCTCTCCTTTACCAAACTCTTTCTATTGTACCATAAATCTGCTAAAATTTCAGGCCTAGTCTGTACGAGAGAAATTGCTGACAACGGTGATATTCCGATTAGGAACGAAGTGTAGAACCTGGTCTTCTCCTCTGAGTTGCGTTGTTCGAATGCCGACGCTGACGACCTTTCCCGATACAGTAATAGGACCATTTGTCAAAACAACTTCATCTCCCACATCTAGTTGACGTTCAAAGAGGATGAAAAAGCCATTGATGACATCAGATAGAAAGCCTTGGGCTCCCATCCCAATAGCCACCCCAGCAATCCCGGCTCCAGCAAGCAAACTAGAAACTGGCAAACCTAAAATCGACAAAATGCAGTAAAGTAAAAAGAAATAAAGGGTATAATTAAACACATTTTCTAACAGACGTGAGATGGTTTTCTGACGCCCGACATCGTGACGAGACATTTTTAGAGAAGGTTTGACAATTCTCTGCACCATGGTATGGAGCAATTTTTTAGCTATATAGAAGAGTAAAAATAAGAATAAAAGAGAAAGTAACTTGGTTAAGATATTCTCGATAATCGCTGTAACATCAAGCTTATTGAGGTAGGTTTGAAAAAATTCTTGCATAGAAAACTCCTTTCATTTATTATACCATACTTTCACAAGTGATGAATCTCCATAAATATTCAAAAATAATAGCCAAAATAGACAGAAAATTCTTGATTTTAGCTCATATTTATACTATAATCATAAACATTACACAACAAAAGGAGATTGTTATGAAAAAATGCATTCATGCTTGGAATAAGGCTAGCCTGATCAAACGTATTTTGATTGGTATGCTTTTTGGAGGAATCCTAGGACTAACACTTCCTTCTGTTTCTGGAATTGGTCTACTCGGAGATCTCTTTGTTGGCGGTCTAAAAGCCATCGCACCTATTCTAGTCTTTGCCCTTGTTGCTAACGCCCTTTCCCAACATCAAAAGGGACAAGATAGCAACATGAAAACAGTTATCTTCCTTTACTTGGTAGGAACCTTTGCAGCGGCACTTATCGCTGTCCTAGCGAGCTTCATTGTCCCTGTTGAGATTACCTTAAATAGTGCCAATACAGAAATCGCACCACCAGATGGAATTGGCCAGGTCCTCAGCAACCTCTTGCTCAAACTGGTTGACAATCCAGTCAATGCCCTCGTTACTGCTAACTACATCGGTATCTTATCTTGGGCAGTTGTTTTCGGGATTGCTATGAGAGAGGCCAGCAAAAACAGTAAAGAATTGCTGAAAACTATGGCTGATGTGACTTCTAAGATTGTCGAATGGATCATCAACCTAGCTCCATTTGGTATCCTTGGTCTTGTCTTCAAAACCATCTCTGATAAGGGGATCGGAAGCCTAGCTAACTATGGAATCTTGCTTGCCCTCTTGGTGACAACTATGTTCTTTGTGGCTCTGGTAGTCAATCCACTAATTGCCTTCCTCTTTATGAAGAGAAATCCTTATCCCCTCGTTTGGAAATGTTTGCGTGTCAGCGGTGTGACAGCCTTCTTCACTCGTAGTTCTGCGGCTAACATCCCTGTCAACATGAAACTTTGTCACGACCTTGGACTAGATCCAGATACCTATTCGGTTTCTATCCCACTCGGCTCTACTATCAACATGGCCGGGGCAGCGATTACTATTAACGTTTTAACCCTTGCTGCAGTAAATACTTTGGGAATCCCTGTTGACTTTGCGACAGCCTTTGTCCTCAGTGTTGTAGCAGCAATATCAGCCTGTGGTGCTTCTGGTATTGCCGGAGGATCCCTCCTTCTTATCCCAGTTGCTTGTAGCCTTTTCGGTATTTCTAACGATATTGCCATGCAAGTTGTCGGTGTTGGATTTGTGATTGGGGTCATCCAAGATTCATGTGAAACAGCTCTCAACTCTTCTACTGACGTCCTATTTACTGCCGTTGCCGAATACGCAGCAGCCCGTAAAAAATAACTCATAAAGACAAGCCTGCTCAGGTCTTGTCTTTTCCACTTTTATTCTAACTTACTAGGAAATCCTTATGTCTATTAGCCAACGTACGATAAAACTCATCTTAGCTACCTGTCTTGCCTCCCTTCTTGCTTACTTTCTCAATCTTTCTTCAGCTGTCTCAGCTGGAATCATCGCCCTCTTAAGCCTCTCTGATACACGCAGAAGTACTTTAAAACTAGCTCGAAATCGTCTTTTTTCTATGCTCCTAGCTCTAGCTATCGGTGTTTTAGCTTTTCACTTGAGCGGATTTCATATCTGGAGCCTTGGCCTCTATCTGGCTCTCTACGTTCCTCTAGCCTACAAGATGGGCTGGGAAATTGGCATCACACCAAGTAGCGTTTTGGTTAGCCATCTCTTGGTACAAGAGTCAACCTCTCCAGACCTTCTAGTCAATGAATTCCTTCTCTTTGCTATTGGTACAGGATTTGCCTTACTTGTCAATCTCTACATGCCTTCACGAGAAGAGGAAATCCAGCACTACCACACATTGGTAGAAGAAAAGTTAAAAGATATTCTCCAACGCTTTAAATATTATTTATCCAGAGGGGACGGACGCAACCGAGCACAGCTAGTAGAAGAATTAGACACCCTTTTGGAAGAAGCCCTCAGACTAGTCTATCTAGATCACTCTGACCACCTCTTTCACCAAACCGACTACCATATCCACTACTTTGAGATGAGACAACGACAAAGTCGTATCCTACGAAATATGGCCCAGCAAATCAACACCTGTCACCTAGCTGCCAGTGAAAGCCTAATTTTGGCTCAGCTCTTTTCAAAAATTGCCGGTCAACTGAGCCAGACCAATCCTGCTTCTGATTTACTAGATGAAATTGAACGTTATCTAGAAGTCTTTCGGAACCGCAGTCTGCCCAAGACAAGAGAAGAATTTGAAACTCGCGCCACGCTCCTCCAACTCCTACGTGAAGCTAAAACCTTCATCCAAGTAAAAGTTGATTTTTACCAAAAATATGGACAGTAAAAAAGAAAACTTCAGACCAATCACAAAAGGTGAATATCTGAAGTTTTCTTTTATTTGTAAGTTATTACCATAAAGGTTAATAGTAAAACAAATAAGGCCAAACTCACCAATAAAGTGAGAACCTTTACCAAGGTGTTACTTTGCCAGTAGCTTGGTTTACCAATATTACTGGTCGCATCCATGGAAAATAGTTGATTTTGACGGGGTTGTATGGTTACCAATACAATCAAAGCAAGAGAGAGTACAATAGCTAAAACAATCAGTATGTCAGTCATAGGCCTACCTCAAAATTCCCAACAAAGTAAAGAGTAAACCAATCAGAATCATTAAACCCAAGATGAGTGAAAAAGTTTTACTAATCTTTTCCCCTCGGGTTTCTTTTTCCTTCTTGATAGGTTTTTGTTTCAACTCTTCCATGCGACCTTCAACGTCTTTGTAAAATAAATCTTCGTCTGACATGTTAGCCTCCTAAAACGGTTTGCATGGTTTCCTGATATCGTACCAAATCAACATAGTTTGCATGTTGACCTTGCTTCCCAAGTGCCAGACTCATTTGGGTAACATCTGAAAGGGCCAGTTTAATAGTCTCAACTAAAGGAGCAACCTCACTACTTTCAAATAGATGATCAGGAGCGATATAAGAACTATTGTGGACCGTTTGGTTAAATCCAAGAATCAAGAGATTGTGCTCAAAGGCCTGACGCACTGCCTGCAACAACTCATTGCTGTGATTGATATCCAAGTAAATATCCGACAGTTGATAGAGCTCCTGAATTTTCTGTGGACTAGCGTTCTGATAAAGGACCACATTAGGATAACGAAGCATATCTAATAACTTAGAAGACATCTCTGTCACCGCTGCGATACGGAAAGTAACATCAGGCAAGGCTTCTATAATTGCTTCTACTTGCTCAATCTGATCTGAATTAGTCAAGATTAAGGCATCTCGTCTTAGGAAATTATCACGTTTGAACTGGTAATGGTAACCCAAATGCACAAACTGAGCATGGTATTTCTCTTCAGTCAACTCTAAAGCAAGCTCATAAGTCGCCTTGTTTGGTATGATAATCTTCTTAGTACGCACATCGTCACTTTCCAAAATCAACTGCATATTGCCTGGAATGGCATCATAGAGAGGTTCCTGCCACACCAAGACATCTGAGCCAGACTTGTCTGGATGATGGAAGGAAACCAAGAAGGGAGTCGCTAGTGTATTGAACACAATCTGGTGCTTATCTAGCTCCAAATCTTGCAAAAAGAAGGTAATAAATTCAACCTTATTTGCAAAGTAACGAATGGACTGACCAGGTAGGGTCAATAAGATATCACCTGTCACATGATTTTCAAGCAAAACTTCCTGACCATTGACATCTTGGTAAACCGTCATGATCGGATCACTATCAGCACTATAGGTCGTTGTAGCAAAGCAAGCTCCAAAGCGATTATAATGGTCAACCTGACGGACTCGACCTTCCAGGTCTTTCCAATCTACTTGCTTAACCAAGCGAGCCTGCATTCCATCAGCATAATGAATGACGGCTCTCTCCTGCGTCCTATCTTCAATACGAGCAGACTGATTATTTCCTGAAATTTCCCAAAAAGCTGGAACAGGGACTTGGTTAAAATAAAGAGGTTTTCCCTTTTCATAGGCTAGATAATAAGTAAAAGGAGATACCAGACCATCAGGCAGAAAACCATCTGCATCGATGACCACTCCAAGTTGAGAAAGACCAGTAGCTACTAGACTTTCATGTAAATCTCGACTTTCTTGACCATAACTATCATAAAGTTCAATCATGGAGCACCTCCTCTACTGTTTTCTTCCACTTTTCTAAAATTTCTTCGGTTAAGAAGCCTTCTGCAATTTGATAAGAATGAGCGCGCATGGCTTCCAAACGATTTTCTTGATACAATTGGCAAATCTTAGCTGCATAAGCTTGCTTGATTTGGTCCTCCACATGGTCAGATGAACTTGGAATCAAATAGCCATTTTTCCCATCCTCTATAAAGGTCTGATTGCCATAAGGTACATCAAAACCAATTAGAGGAAGGCCTGAACCAATAGCTTCCATCAAGGTCAAACCAAATCCTTCGCTGGTAGATGCTGTCAAGTAGACCTCATACTGGCTATAAATTTGCGAAAGTTCTGCATGTCCCTTAAGTTGGATATAATCCTCAGCATGATGAGTTGCAATAATATCTCGAAGAAGAGAATCCTCACCACCACTACCATAAATATCAAAGGTTAATTCAGGAATTTCCTTACGCGCCTCAATGACCGCCTTAACCAACCAGTCAATATGTTTTTCTTTGGCAAGACGCGAAGCAGTAATCAATGAAAATGGCTTACGTCCTTGACTTGACTCAATCAAGGAATCAATACTTCCTACAGGAATGGTAACAATCTTTGATTGATGCTGGGTGTATTTGGCAAACTGCTCTCGCAACACTTCATTCTGTCTGTCAGTTGATACGATAAAGAAATCAACCTTATCCGCATTGGTAAACTGATAGTCATAATAGTTATTCCAAAGGATATAGTCCTCGTTTGTAGCATTTTCACTATAATGCTCAGCATGAACAACTACTGCTAAATGCGCCGCTTGCGCTTCCTCAAACACAACCTGTCCAATACCTGTCTCCCTATCGAGAATGACCAAATCAGACTTATTCAAATTCAAGGATTTCATAAAAGCACGCATGAAAGCTTGCTTTCCATAGAAAATCTTATCCTTGAAACGATAAACTTCTTCCTTCCCTTGATTCATCAAGATATCATAGGCTGGAGTCCCGTCTTCATTGTAAAAAGTTCGTTGGTATAAGACTGCAACATTGTCCTTAGGAGCAAAGTATTCGGTACAATAACGAGTGTAAGAAAAATAATCCTTGCGAATCAGTTTTCCTTTAAAAACATACTCGGCATGTTGAACCAAGTCCTTGTCCTCATCAACCAAATAACAGATTACAAACTTATCTTGATCAGAAAAGAAGACACGCAATACCTTACCATTCTTTTCTCTACGACTTTCCACACCATCAAAAATAGCTAGGACGTCATCCACTGTCACGCTAGTCGGTGCAATCTTAATGTCTGTAAAGTGGTTATAAAGCCAAATAACTTGATCATCATCAAAACCAATATTGGCTGTTAAGTGCTGAATATTATCGGCTAAAATCATATCTGTAAAGATAAACTTAGAGGAGAGATTTAATTTCCGAAAAACACCAGCACGGTAAGCTTGGGCGTATTCAACACCGCTACTAGCCCAGCCGATTCCTAAATTTATATTGTAAATTGTCATATATTCCTCTTTTTATGGGAAATGAGTCATAATCTCACCCTTAGGAGTGACTTCAACCAAGCCCATCAGGAGATTACGCACCATATCCGCACGGATTTGTTCTTTCATAACTTCAAAGCCCGCATAGGCTTCTTGATAATACTCTACGATTGGATTTTTCTGACTAGCAGACTGACCACCGATAGCCATAGATAACTGTTGGAGATAGTCTACCTGCTCTACCCAATTGTCATCAATAGCCTTGAGCAAAGAAAGTCGTAAATACTGTTCATACAAGTCATGTTGGTCAAGTAATGCTTTCTTTTCAGAAAGTTCTTTATCAATCACCTGCTTTATAAACCTACGAACTGCAGTTTTGTTAGTCACATCTATATAGCCTGGAATATCTTTAATATGAAAACTAATATTAGTTACAACAAAGTGGAAGAGCAACTCTCGGCTCTCATAATTTGAAACAGTTACTTGGTCTATATAACTAGTAATGATTTCTTCGACAACATCCTCTAAGTCACGAGAACCATCTATTAGACGATTACGCTCCTTGTAAATCATATCCCGTTGAATATTCATACTTTCAGCATATTCTAGAGTCTGACGACGTGCCGAACGTCCAGCACTATCACTTGCTTGTTGAGATTTTTCAACTAATTTCCGATACTTGCGACCCTTAAGAATCTCTGGTTGTGTCATATCTTTAACTTGGTAATCTTTATACTTTTTATGCACCCAAGATGGACCAAATTTCTTAATAACATCGTCCTCTAAGGATACAAAAAACTTACTCATTCCAGGGTCTCCCTGACGACCAGAACGTCCTCGAATTTGAAGGTCTATCCGTTGGCTTTCCATTCGTTCTGTTCCAATGACAATCAAGCCCCCAAGCTCTGCGACTCCTTTACCAAGTTTGATATCCGTACCACGTCCTGCCATAGAGGTAGCCACTGTAACAGCCCCCATCTGACCTGACTCAGAGATGATCTGGGCCTCACGCGCCGCATTATTAGCATTTAAAACATTATGAGCTATTCCCTCACGAAGCAAGAGTGATGAATAAAGCTGAGACATTTCAACTGAACCTACAAAAACGAGCAAGGGATTTCCCTTAGCATGGTATTCCTTGATGTACTCCAAGGATGCATACACTTTTTCAGGTAAAGTGATATATAGATTATCTGGATAGTCAATCCGTTGTCTCGGACGATTGGTTGGAATGCGTACTACAGACATATTGTAAGTTTCAATAAACTCTTTTTCCGCGACCTTACCTGTCCCTGTCATACCAGATATCTTATTAAACATTTTAAAAAGACTCTGATAGGTGACAGAAGCCATGGCCCTCGTTTCTGGAGATAATTTGACATGTTCCTTTGCCTCAATGGCCTGATGAATGCCGCCCTGTAGTTTTGTCATCTCCATTAGACGCCCTGTCCCCTTATCCACCAGTACCATTTCATCCCCACGAATGACATAGTCCTTGTCTTTTGTAAAGAGTTTATGGGCTCGAATCGCATAAACTAAATGGCGAGCAAAAACCGCATGCTCTTCCTTGTAAAAATGATCTATTCCTAAGAAACTTTCAGCAGCTTTAGCTCCCTTGGTAGTGAGCCAGACTTCATCCTTTTCTTCTTTAAAAATATAGTCCTCTCCTTCTACTAAAGTCGTTACCAGCGTATCAATAATACCATAGTGATTAGACTGAACCCGAGGTGCTCCTGCAATGATAAGGGGGGTCTGAGCACTATCCAATAGAATATCATCAATCTCATCAATAATGACATAATCAAAAGGACGTAAAAATTTTCCCTTTTCATTGGAAGCAAGATTGTCACCCAAATAATCGAACCCTAAATTACTATTAGTTGTATAAATAATATCGGATGCATAAATTCTTTTTTTCTCTTCTGACTTCAATTCCTGTTTAGGATCATCTGTAAAAGGAACTCCAATTGTTAAACCCAAAAATCGGTATACTTGTCCCATCTCCTCGGCATCACGCTTAGCTAGATAGTCATTGGTAGTAATCAGCATGGCTCCTTTTCCTGTCAGAGCATTAAGATAAATGGGCATGGTAGCTGTTAGGGTTTTCCCTTCCCCCGTGTTCATCTCAGCAACATTTCCATAGTGCATGACAATAGCTCCCATAACCTGAACATCATAGGGGAACATCCCTAAAATCCGTTTGTCCGCTTCACGCACAACTGCAAAAGCTTCTACTAAAAGATCATCTAGACTTTCTCCCTTGGAAAAACGCTGACGAAACTCCACTGTTTTAGCCACTAATTCTTGATCCGAAAGAGAGGACATCTTGCCTTTTAAACTATTGATCCTCTTTAAAATCTTTTTTACTTTCCTAAGCTGGAAATCTTGACCTAAACGTCTAAACACTTCTAGTCTCCTTGATAGAAAAATGATAAAAAGTTAAGGATTCAAAACCAGCACTTAAAAGAGAAATTTGATAAGTATAACTATCTTCTGGATAAATAAATATGAAATCTTTCACTTTTTCTACCTTTTCTTCTAAAATATCACCATAGCGGTCAAAAAAAGTAATCTTGGTATAAACCCCATTCTCAGGCCAGCAGTCAAAAACTAATGATAATTGATACTCCTGATTTCTTTTTAGTAAGGGGAGTTGAGGCTGAATTCTGGCTGACTGATAATTCACACTAGAAAACCACGTTTTAAGAACCTCACCAGATGCTAACAGAGGATTATACAGACGAACACTTTTATCAGGGTAGTAAGATACAGTTGACCCGTACATATATGTACCTCCTACTTCTCCCCAATGAATATGCTGTCTCTGTGTGATAATCATTCTTTCTCCCTTCCAAAACCATTTTCTAAGACCATCCGATAAAAGTGGATAAACCAAGCAACATTGGTATCTGTATCATCATTATGTCGTCCAGCAGTTCCTTTAGACAATATCTTGGCACCTGTATTACATAAATAAGACACTAATTGTTCATAAGCTTTTGGATCCATATCTTCATCCTTCATGTAGGACAAACCAAAAGTTGTCTTTGAAAAATTTGCTTGTTTAAAAACCTTCCAAAAACGCTGATCCAACTTCAACATGTGATTAAGACTTACTCCTCCAGTTTGATGTTTTAAAACATCAAAACCCGTAGGAAAAACTCTAGGACTTGCTAAACGTCCACGATTGGCTATAGTTCCTAGATTAACCAAGGGTTTTCCGACTATAATAGCATAAGGCTCAAAAGTAGCTCCATAATAAAGCGAAGGAAATGTTCCCATAGAAAGACCTGATAAAATCAAATCTTGACGCTCAAATCCCAAATAGTCAAGATAATGAGCAATCGTCTCTTTGACCTTTCCCTCCAGCTCATCCGTTCCTAGATAAAAAGCTCCCCCCTCTAAACGTGGATCAGAGAATAAGATAAAAGGACATCCTAGATTTTTCATCATGAAGTAACCTTCGAAACCTTCCGCTGGACGAAAACCAGCAAAATAAACAGCCAAAGGTGGTTTAAAATCACCTGGATGGAAGAAATAATTTATTTCATCACGCTTAAAATCATGTAGGATATTTCCACCAAGTACAAACTTACCAAATTGTTTCCGACTCCAACGTTGGTGAAGATTACCTAGTTTGATAATTCCATGACCTCTTGCTTCAACAGATATCGAAAGAAAGTAGTCTCCGTCTCGACTATCCATAACAAGCGCTTGCTCCAAATCTTTTTCAGACACTATTGTCTCTTCAAAGAAATCATCAACAGACCCACTCCAAATCTTACGAATACGCAAACGAAAATCACAATTTCCTTGTTTCTCATACTCAAGCCACAGCTCAATAGGAAGTTTTTGTTGAACTATGATATTATAAGACCAGTATGCAAGTTGAGAAAAATCTTGACCAAAATCCCCTTCCAAACTGACATAATCAAATCCTTGATAAGAAATAGCCCCTGTAAAATTTGGATTCATTTGGATTGTAGAAGGAAAAAGTTTATCACCATACCCACCGCCAAAAAGAGATTTACTCAAATCATTGATTAATTGCTGGGGATCTGAGAAATCAACAGCTAGAGCACACCGCTTTTTTAATAAATCAAGAATGGTCAAATCTGTCGTTTTAAAATCTTGATTATAAAAAAGAGTATGAGGCTCAATATGATGAACAAAAGGCAGTAAATCAGATAAATACTGACCATCCTCTATCAAAATAGAATGAAAACGTGTTATTTTTTCCATCTCCATCATTTTACGAAGGGCTAATGGTGAGTTGGGACAGAAATAATACCAATCCATGTTTTCAGGAATTTCATAATGATGATCCCAATTATCAATCCCTATCTGTAGGATTTTATAGTCCTTTGACATCTGTGACCTCCTCAATCCAGCGATGTAATTTATCTAAGAAACGTTGACCAGTATGCTCCTTGATTTTATCAATAGAATAAACCAAGGCCTGATTCCATTCTTTTAGTCTATTTGTATAGTAGAGTGCAGCCTTTGAAAACTCTGTCACATCTGAAATCAAATAGCCATTTTTCAAATGTTCCACATAGACGGTTTCAACCAGATTAATTTGAGGTATTCCCGCACTAATACCTGCTATTTGAGTATAGAGGTACGGTTGCTTATTGAGATCCACAATCAAACGAACAAACTCCAATGTCTTAATCAGATCCAACTCATCATTCATATTGACAAATTGAAAACGAAGTTCTTGCTCCTGGTTTTCCTCTAGAGGATTTTCTGCACCACCGTAGTCTAGACTTTTTTCTAAACTACCAGTATGGATTTGTCCCTGAATAATTTCATTGACAAGGGTTTCCACTTCTTCCATTTGGTTCTGACTAGCTGAAAAGGCCCCAAAAATAACTTCTGTATTTTTTGTTTCAGCAATAAATGATAAGACCTGAAATAAGGCTTGTCTATCAATTCCTTCAGAAAAATCTAATTGATAATAAATAATCGATTCTTTTCTAGTCTGACTTCTTCCCAGTCGTAAACGTGTATCAAAAGGAGAGAGATGATGAAATTTATCCGATAGGTTAGGATATAGTTCCTTCAAGAGCTGCAAACTATCTTCTCTATCTACTAAGACTATATTTGCCTGATCAAATGACAGAGCTAAGTCTTTAAAACTAGCTTGAGCATTCCGATTAATGAAAAGACTCAACAGCTTAGGATTGGCACTAGGTAAACGATCTAATACAAACTGATCATGATGAGAATGAGAAGGAACCATAAAAACATCCTCGTTCTTCACATACTGTTGAAGATATTTTTCAAAAAATTCTGCCACCAAGTCTCCCATGTTTTGATAGATAAGTTCTTTAAAGCGATAACCAAAAATTGGGTTTACTTCTACCCATCCTCCTTCTTTTAAACGCTCTCTAAATTGCCAAACTCCCTTGGGATTCAGATATTCTTGATAAGCTGCTTGCCCATCTTCAAAGAAAATAACACTAGATACAAATCCACGATCATCCATAATATAGTGCATATGTACTTGACCATTCGGTTCAAAATACTGTATATCACTGATGAATCCTTCAACCCCATGTTCAACCTTAGCAAATTTCTTCCCATTTTTTTGAACGATAATCGTAAAGGGACTATAAATAAATTCACAGTCATTATCCCACTCAATATCTCTAATAGTTAAAACTTGAGTATGGAGATTATGAAAATCTTGCATGACATCAAAAATAGAATAAGTATCTGTTTCCAACACACCATGTCTATGTAAAAAATAGCGTAAATGTGGTTGATAGGACAACACTAATAGACAAGAATCTATAGCTTGCCTTTGCAGGAGTCGAATCTGGTTAAAGGTATCATCAAACTCAAAACGAAAATGAGAAAAATACCATGGAGTGATATTTGCATGCCATGTTCTTTCTGAACCATACCAAGCTGGAATAAAATAATACATAAAATTCTCCTAAATCAAGGGTTTATAGGTTTCATTTAATCTTAAAGCCTTGACTTCGTCTCTAATCGTAAAAATCATGCCTCCAAACATCATAAACAAGCCTGGAATCATCGCCAATCTTAATAACTTTTCATCATACAAAACAAAAAGCATGGGGCCACCTGCCATGACCACATTAAAGAGAGCACCTATTACTGAGAAACGAAGGACCAACCGATTAATAAATCGACTAGTGTCCTCACCTGGATAAATACCATAAATGTATTCTCCAGATTTTTTCATACGTTCTGCAATCTCTTCTCCATTCATAGTAACAAATGCAAAAATAATACTAAATAAAAATAAGACAGAAATATAAACATAGACCCACAAAGGCTTTCCTACCATAAACTCCTTTGATAAAGCAACTAGCCCTGAATGATTAGGGAAAACATAGCCCAGCAAAATGAACAGATAAGCTGGTACACTTAGGAAGCTCATCACATACATATAAGGCATCCCACCTGCAGGATTCAACATGATTTCAAGATAGGAATAGCGTTTAAAACGATTATGTAAGCCAATTTTATTAACAGGAACTAAATAGCGCGCTCTATACATAATTGCGAGTAAATAAGAAAAAATAATTGTAAGCAAAACGAGTAGCACAATAATTCCCGTTGGAATATGTACCGTCTGAAATGTTTCCAGAACATCTTGAGGGATATTTAAAACAATACTGGATAATAGAATCACAATAGATCCCCCAATCCCCATACTAGCATTTAAATCTGACAACCAAATAAGGAAAAATGCACCTGCTATCAGCAACAAGGTATTCATCCCAACAACCAAAAATGACGAGTAAGAGGATTGTACTGGTAAACTCAAGGTAACTGCCAAGGATTGAATCACAGCAATAACCAAGGTCAGATACATTTTTCGACGATCTTGAATTTCAATCGCTGTAGAACTTAGCCCCAATTTTTTAGAATAAGAAAACATTTGCCACAAGATCATTGCAGACATCCATGGTGATAATCCTATAGAAAAGAGAGATAGACTTCTCAGATTTCCTCCTAGAAGTGCTGTTGAAAACGCCAAATATGCCGTTGACCCACCTAAAAAATCTTTACTGTTCAAGTCAACAAAAGGAAGAGTAATTCTGCTTCCTAATATATAAATAAACAACAAAAACAAAGTTATTAGTCCTTTTTTTACTGCCATTGATGAGTAAATTTTTTTCACGAAATACTCCTTTTTTAAACTTTAGTTTCAATCTTTCTACTTCTACAGACATACGCTAGATTATTACTTGCCTTTATATGATAAAGTACTCTTTCTTAGTAAGGCAGTTAGAACTATCTAAGGTTTATTAAATACTAGTATTATAAAAACCATTCCTATTAACAACTCTCAAAAGGAATATATATCCTTCCAAAAATATTCAACTAAATTCTCAATTAGTATGACTAAGTCTTAAACAAGTAAATCATTGAAAATTATAATTACTAACACAAATTTAACTGGTTTTTTGAAGTCCATCTCTTAATTTGCATATCTCAAAATTTGGAATGGTAGATCATCTATCATCCATCTTATTTTTCATTTCCCAAGCTCTTCATCACTTCAATCATTTCGTCAGGTCTGTCTACAGAAAAAATACCATCGTAAATACTATCATCTGAGGATTTCCTAGTATTATCAAACGTAAATATTTTTATCCCTCTATCTCTGGCCTTGGACAAAACATCCAGAACCTCTGCGCCGAGATTGATATCTAAATAGACTGTTGTATCATCTAATATCCATTCAATCCTATTGTGAATGATACTCTGATAAAGAGTTACATTTTCATAAACTGATAAATTGGTTAAAGCAGGAGCACAATATACTGGAGCTCCGATATGGAAATGCCAATCAGGTAAAGACTTTATTAAATATTCTAAGTGCTCTACTTCTAAAACCCATGTCGCAATAAAAGCAGTCTTCTTAGATTGATTACTTCTTTCAAAATAATTAAAATTTGCTTTTCTTGATATCATTTCAGACCAGTCTAAATCTCTATATACCCACCACAATTCTCGAAGACGCGATACACTATACGTGTTCCAAGGTTTATCATGACTTGCAAAATGTGTTATTACTGGTCTACAACGTTCCAAATTTTCTAAATTTCCTGACGTATTAAGGAAATCTAGTCCTATTAATTTATTAAATTCATAATCCAATTGCAACCATCGATTTTCAAAATAAATGTTTAAAATGCTTTGATCAGCCATTACCACTTGTTCTTGCTTTTCTTCTGTCAATACCAATAACTCATGCGTAATATTTTGATCTCTCCACATATCATTATTGATTAATAATACTCCAGCATGAAACCATTAATAGAAAGTTCCTATCCATATTTGTCCTGTACTGCTGCTATAGAATAGCCATTAAAATCTAATTCAAATAAGGGACTTAAATCACCACTCACAATCAAGATATAAAGCTCTACCTTCTTCAACAATGTTAGGGATTAAAAATCTATAAAATGTAGCATAGTTTATAGAATTTGCCGTTTTAAAATCTTTAAAGTCACTAGAATCCAAACGAATATTTTTAATACTGGAATCAAAATATTTTAATTTAGGAACTAATAACTTAAACCATTCTGGTGCTATATCACTATTTAAAATATAAAAATCAACTTCTGTATTATGACAAAGAATCGACTTAATTGTTGTCTCTAACTAAACTAAATAAGCATTATCCGCTGCTAAGACAATTGATTTTCTCATGACTTTCCTTCCATAAAACTTTTAATCATTTCTACCATTTCATCAGGACTATCATGATGACAAATTCCAACATAAGATTCTTCAGATATACCAGAGAAATATGTGTTATCAAATGTTAACATTGGTTTGTGATGTTTTTTCACATACTCATAAACCATGTCCATTTTTCCGTCGTGATTAATATCTAAATATAAGTCTGATTTCTCAACTATTTTCTCTACTAAAAGAGGCAATATATTTGGATATAAAGTCACATTATGAAAGCGAGAAAGAGAAACCAACTCACCAGACATATTTGTAAATGCCGCAAGATGAAAATGGACATTGGGCAATTTCTGTATAAGATAGTCAATTTTTTCAACATTCCAAGAATTAGTTAAGTTGACACAATGAAATTTTGGTAGATATTTTTCAACAGTATAACAAAGACCTTGTTCACTCCAATGTTTAACAACTTCAGACCACTCGAGTAAGTTATAATGCCACCAAACTTCCCTTAATCTACCTACAGAAAATTGGTTCCAAGGTTTATCCTGAGATAAGAAATGTAAAATTGCCGGTAATGGATTTAATGAAATCTGAAAAATAAACTCATGATTATGTGCTGCAGCACCATAGTCGAATCCTATTTGAAAATTGTAGTTCCAATCTAAATCTTTGTAACAATCATGAAAAAGCATATTCAAAATGGACTGATCTCCTTCTGCCACATTTTCATGTTCTTTTTCTGTTAGTTCAATCAATTTTTGTCGAATATTTTCAGATTTCCATTTTTGGTTGTTAATCAACAAAACTCCAGCATTAAAACCAACTCCTACTCCAAAACAAGATCGAGTTGCTGCCAAATAATTTTCACCTAAATCTAATTCAAACAAATCGGTTAAATCACCTGTCACAACCAAATCACTATCAAGATAGAGAACTCTATCTTCTGTTACAAAATCCGGAATAAAGTAGCGTGCAAAGGTCATATGATTGATATGTGGCAGTTTATTTGACCAGTTCATTTGAAACTGTGGGCCAATTAACTTACAATCAATCAAGTCACTTCCTATTTCTTGTAATTTTGGGCGTAAAAAACGAAACCACTCTTGAGGAATATCTTGATTGAAAATATAAACTTTCAAACCACTATTATGATAACACAAAGATTTCAAGGCAGTCTCAATCTGTCTAATATATCCATAGTCTCCTGCAAAAACTACAGCTTTTTTATCTTCTAACATTTTATCTCCTTTAAGTTTAAGGTAATTCATTACGATAAGACAGTGAGCACTTGACTATTATATGCCTCATCTTCTATAAATTCAATATCTTGATCAAAATTATGTTCCGCAGTATGCTTGTGATGCAATTTAACCTTTGTATCAACTCCCATTTTCATCCATTCATACTCTGAATCAATATGACCAATATCTAGAACCCGATAACCCTTCTTAAAAAGATTATAGGATAAAATTTTAGCTGTAGGACCAAGCATACATAAAATAAGGCGATTTTCAGCATACTGTAATACAGCTTCTTGAATCTCTTCTATACGCGCATAAGCATTATGGGAGGGACAGATAATCCGCTTAATTGAATTTGCTCCATCAAATAGATCATTACCTACACCTGAACGAGAAGTTACTCCTTCTACAATCAGAATGTCCTTATCCTTCCAAATTTGTTTTAATTTTTCAAATTGACTAAATGATTGAGATTTATCCACATAATCAATGTATGGTCTAGATACAAATGTAGTCCCATACCAATCTGCTCTAGCTAATTCTACATAATCTTTTAAATGATATTCTAAATGTCCCTTCCAGAAGGCTTCCGCTGCTGGTGTAAAATTAGAACGATCAGCAAATACATTTGGTAAGCCGATAACTAATTTTTCATCACTTTGAAGAGAAATAATCTCTTTCAACTGACTTGCAAGATTCTCATCATAGACTTGATAAGGAATAGATTTCCCTAACATTAAATCCATCTCTCCATCTCCAAAGCGAATAATAGAAGATTGGTTTTCTATTATATAATCTAGAGTTTGATCGATATCCTTAACAATAATCGCTGGTCTTCTTGCTTGGAATGTTCCAGAAATAAGATTTTTAATATCTTCTACCATACGTTCAGGTGATTTTGAAGAGTATATCTGTTGTCCAAAAGAGCCATGTTGGGTACTCTCAAAAGAGAAAATGATTTTATTCATTTCATAAACTGACTTCACAATATCATGTGTCGAATGACCACAGCTAATATCCAAATACAAGCCCATTCTTACTTTTAATTGTTCTAATTTTTCTATAGTTATAGCTGGATGTAAACGAATATTTCGATAGTTATTTTGTAGTTCATATAACTTAGGCCCCATATCTGTCCAAGCTGCGACATCAAAAATAACATGTGGAAGATATTGAGCTAAATAGTCTAATTGTTCAATGTCTTGTGTATCTGTAAATATTAAGCAATGAAATGTCCCCTGATTATAATCTTTTAAAAACCGAGAATGGCTAGCATAGTCTTTGATAGCTTCTATCATTAAATTGATATCTTCTTTGTCAAATACCATTTGGTTATACATTCCATGCTGTGTATTGGAAAAGCTTAGGATAGGAATCCCAAGGTTATCAACATCTTTCAAGATACTTTCAACTTCCAATCCCTGATGGATATCCAAATAAATACCCACTTTTCTTTTCAGTTTTTCCAGTACAGGTGGAACAATCTGTGGATGTAATCTCACATTATCATACACAGCTAATTTTGTTAGTTCCTCACCCATATCCGTCCATGCCGCAATATGAAATACCACATCTGGTAGAGCTGTAACCAGCTCCTCTATTCCTTCTAAATCTTGGGAATTAGTTAAAGTTAAACACGAAAATTCTCTATCTAGACGAGGTAGAAGTTCAAACTCTCCTATATGGTGTTGTAAAATCTGACTCCATTCCAAATCATGGAATTCCCACCATAAATCACGATAGCGATTGGCTATCAAGGTAGTCCAAGGTTTTCTGTAGGTCGTAAAATGAATCACCACTGGTTGGTCACTAAAAGTTAGATGTTCCTGCCAATTATTATACAAAGCCACAACATCATGCCCTACTTGTAGATTATAAGCTCGACCTAGCTCTAACCAATCATCTTGCAAGACCTGATTGAAAATCGTTTGATCTCCATTAAAATGTTCAAAACGACCTTCTTCAACTTCCTTTGTTGTTAGGATAGACTGTTCAATTAGTCGTTCTTTTAGTTTCTCTTGTCGCCATTTTTCATTATTGATTAGTAGAACACCAGTATTAAAACCTTGACCATTTGCATCTCTAATCGCTGCTATATAACGTTCTTCTATATCATGCTCAAATAGATTATCTAATTTATCATTGATAAGCAAGTCACAATCTAAATACAAAACCGTATCTTCTTGTATATAATCTGGGATAAAATATCTAGCATAAGCAATCGAACTAATGTGAGCTTGTTTTTTCCAATTCTGAAATACAGTCTGTTCAGGTAGTTTAACATCGATAATCTCACTACCTAACATGCGAGCTATTTTGCGTGGCTTGCGAAACCAATCTGGCATAATATCTTGATTTAAAATATAAATCTTAACATCTGAATTGTGGTATAGAATAGATTTTATAGTTGTTTCTAACTGCGTGGTGTAATTACGATCACCAGCTAATACAATTGTTTTAATCATCTTGTTCTCTTAATCAATTCCTAAGTGATAGATTGCATCTACCAATAACTTTTTAGTGAAATAACCTTCTTTTAGCAGATAGCTAAATGTCTTGATACGATTCGTCATTTCTTGATATTCTTGTAGATTCATTTTATCAACTATCTCATGAACCTCTTCTAGACTATCCGCCACAAAGCCCAAGCCTTGATCTACTATAAATTTAGCAGTTGATAAGCTGCTCGGTACAATCACTGGGATACCAGCTGTTAGATAGGTACTAACCTTATGAGATATATTTAAGGTATAGTATTGGTTACTTTCTCCCTCATTTTGATGGGTTCCCCAGACAAGGCCAAATCCACCCTTTGATAATTCTAGCAACAACTCCTCATCTTTTTTCCATCCTTCAATGCTAAGATTTCTAGCACTAGAACTAGCCTCCCCTTTATTTGAAAATACTCTTAAAGGCGTATCTTGAGACCAATTTTGTAAGTCTGGGAAACGCTCTAAACTTCCAGCAAAAAAGAGTTCTTTTTTAAACTCTGGGGTATATAAGGACAAATCATGAGGATGATCCCACATACCTTGAACAAGGATTTTCTTAGTTGTCAAGCCTTCTTCCATCAGGCGTTCTTTCATCTGTTCAGATGGAACAATCAAAACGTCCGATAGATTATACATATACATATACTCTTTCATGAGATAATAGTTACTATCAAACATGAGAGGAACAACATCATGGATAAAGCAAATAATTTTCACCTGCATATCCTTCAGCTTATCAAACAAGACTCGATCAAACTCAAAGCCATTCCAAGTAGGAGATTGAAAGACTAAGATATCACCAATAGAAATACTGGCCATAATCCCATCCAGACGCTTATTCATTTCAGAAGGGCTATCTGAAGCAATATTGTAAAAATAAATACCAACTTCTCTAAATCCCAGTTGACTGGCTATTTTTTGAACAGCATTTTGAGCTAGAATAACAGTACTATCACCAGCCATACCGTATAAATTTGTTAAATGTAGTTTCATATTGTATTATCTCATCTTTTATTAGTATCTACGGAAGTAAAGACAATTTTTCCATCATTCTTCTATAAATCTCTGTGAACTGCATATTTTGTTCTTCTTCAAAACTATCTAATTGATTTCTGTCAATCAAAATATGGTTTATTAAATCATAACCCAAACTAACTAGAATAGACCACCTTTGAAACTCTTAGAAGTATCTTCCATGTCCAGTAAGTATCAATTCTTTAACTACCTGTATTTTAGTATCCGGCAACATTTAAGACTTCTTTAATCGCATCTACCATTTTTTCCGGTCTCTTAGATTCACAGATAAAACTTGCTTTTTCTACATTATGACAAGTATTATCAAATGAAAGAATAGGTTTTCCAATTTGATATACCTCTTCAATAATATTAGCAATTTCATTTTCATGATTAATATCCAAATAGAAATCAATCTTTTCTAAAATCTTTTTGAAATTCATCGGATTGAATGAAGGTAGTATTCGTACATTTAAATATCGTTGTAAATCAACAATTTCAGATGCAAATCCTGTATGAGCCAGAATTGAAAAGTGAACCTGCGGTAATTCTCTAATCAAGTATTCCAGATGCTCTATATTGCAAGTATTTGTAAAGATAGCTGTATGATAGAGTGGTGCTTCTATAAGTGAGTTTAAGCCCTTCTTAAAAGTCGGCCTTTCTCATCACAATATCAGACCATTCCAAAGAATAATAGAACCACCACTCTTCTCTAAAGCGATTTAAATTCACTTGATACCATGGTTTGTCTCCTGTAAAATGAATAATCTTTGCTGAATCTTCTAATTTCAACGAATCGATATACCAGCTATCAATTTGATAATTTTTTGCAACTGTATCCATTCCAACCATGAAATTATATGAAGAACCTAAAGCATACCAACGATTTTCAAATAATCTATTTAAAATTCCTTGATCTCCAAAAGAACTATCATGAAATTCATTTGTTAATTCAATAAGTTTGTCTGTTACTCCTTCTGTTCTCCATAATTCAACATTGATTAACATTACTCCAGCATTAAACGTGCTTGGAACCAACTCATCTTGAACAGCTTTTATAGGAATATCCGTCATGTCAGTCAAAAATAATTCTTCAATATCTCCTCTTACTATAATATCTGAATCTAAATAGAGAGCCTTTTCCTCTTTTACAAATTGAGGAATAAAATAACGAAAGAATGTTGCATAGCTTAAATGGGGCAATGGAAGATGATAAGCTCTTAAACTATTACCACTTATTTTCACATTAACGATTTCAGATAATAAAGGTTCCAGTCGTTTAGACATTAATTGAAACCATTCTGATGAAATATCATCATTAAAGACATAAAATTTCAAATTACGATTGTGAGCACAAATTGATTTAATTGTTGTCTCTACCTTATCTTGATAGCCATTATCTGCACCTAAAACAATAACTTTCTTTGTCATTTATCCATCCTCTTAATCTATATACTTTCTAATTTCCTGAACCATTTTATCTGGATCGGTAGGAGAAAATACTTGAGCTCCCTCGTTGCAATGATTTGTATTTGAAAAAGAAAACACTGGTTTCCCCATATTCATTACTACATTTGTAATATCATCAATCTCATCATGATAGTTTATATCTAAATAAAAATCTAATTTTTTCATTACTTTATCATAAGAAAAACGATTGTACTGTTGATAAACTGTTACATTAGGATATCTCATTAAATCAATAATATTAGAGGCAACCAAAGTATGAGCTAATATAGAAAAATGAACATCTGGTAAATTTTCTATTAAATATTCTACTTGCTCCAGCTCACAACTATTTGTAAAAATAGCTGTGTATGCCTTAGGAATAACTGTCAAATCTTGATATGTCTGAAATACCCTTTCTTTACGTAACAAAATATCCGACCAATCTAGCCCCTGATAGAACCACCAAATATCTCTATAACGATTTTGACTCATATGCAACCAAGGTTTCTCTCCTGTATAGTGGATGATATAAGGCAAAACATCGTCAGGAAGGGCTGAATTGTACCACGATGATAGTGCTTCTGGAGTTGCCTCAACAGCGATATGAATTAAACTATCTAAACCAACCATAAAATTGTATTTACGATCCAATTTTTTCCAGTTTTCCCCAAATACCATATTGAGAATACCTTGATCCCCAAAAACTTCTTGATGATGTTTATTTGTTAGCTCAATTAGTTTTGCAGAAAGATTTTCTTGTCTCCATTTACTAACGTTAATCAACATCATTCCTGAATTAAAGCGATTTTCATACCCTTTTACAAAATAGTCCCGAACACCAGCAATCCAATAGTCTCCTAATTCTTCCTGAAATAGTTCATCCAACGAATGAGTCACTACTATATCCGAATTAAGATATAAGGCTTCTTCTTCCACTACAAAATCTGCTATAAAATATTTAAAAAATGTAGCGTAGGATAAATAAGCACTTGGAAGATGATAGCCCTCTAATTGATGATTCGAAATCTTGACATTGACAATTTCTGAATCAATTACTTTTAATCGTCTATTCATAACTTGAAACCATTCGCTCGGAAGATTATCATTAAAAATATAAAATTTTAAGTTTCTATTATGCGTACATACCGACTTAATTGTAGTCTCTAGCTTATTTAAATAACCATTATCTGCTCCAAGAACGATTGCTTTTTTCACTTTATTTCTCCTCATAGATTATCCCTGTTAATAAAAAGTCTAATTCCTCTAGCCTCTTAGTTTCAATACTGTTTTCTAGTCCTTTTTCATTTGCAATTCGATGCCAATAGTCTAGATAAAAATGATGTTGTTAAACGTACTGACTTATATCGTAATCTTTTTATGCTACCATCGTAATCCTTTCCAATCTCAAATCATGATTATCTCTAATCATTTTTTCTGAAAAACCATTATTTGAAATGCTAATCTTTCGAATACGATATATAAGTTATTTTTTTACTTGCATAAATAACTTATAATTTGTACCTATATCTTCTTTAATCCTTCCTGCTAGAAATGTTATTTGATCAAATAGTTCACGTTTTGACAATATACACCATGAAGTTTGCAACTTTGAGTCTCCTCCTTCAAATTGAGGTAGCTGTTCGACTACTTTTCTCCCACTATAAACATTCTCATACTCATCTCCATATTCATAAGCTCTTTCCTCATCATAAGCACCATAATAAACTGTTGAAACATCTACATTATACTTTATCATCAGTTCATATAAAGTTTCTAAGTAAGAAGAATCTACAAAAGTAAGATATGTCCCTATCGAACGTTCAATTCCAATATTTCTCGCTGAAGATAATCCACCATTTTCTTTTTTCAAAATAACGGAAACGAGTATCCTTAGCAAGATATTCTCTACAGATATATGCTGAATTGTCTGGGGAGGCATCATTGATTAATAAAACCTCAAACTTTGATACGTCTGATTCTGAATACTGTCCAAGTACATTCGTAAATAATTCTCAACGTTATAGACTGGATCTGCGATACTGATTAATTCATTTCCATACTATAATTACTTTTCTCCTAAAATTTTTTGTATCTCTGTCACCATTCCATTTGCATCTTCTTGTCGAAAAACTTTACTAAATCCACTTGAATCATGATTAGTATTCTCAAAAGCATAAACAGGCTTATTCTGTTCTATTGCTCTATTAACAATACCATCCACCTCTCCCCAATGGTTAATATCTAAATAAATATCTGATTTCTTCAACAAGTCCTCAATAATATCATCATGATGAACATTTGTGTATATATTCACGTTCTCATAACGATTGAAACTTTCAAGATAATCCGAAATATTTGTTTTAGCCGCTATATGAAAAGCTACCTCTGGCAGATTCTGAACAAGATAGTCTAAATTTTCTAAAGTGTCTGAAGCTGTTAAAGTGAAAACGTGAAACTGGTGTTGTTTCCTAGGAATGATTTTCAAATCCTCTTGAGAAATAACGATAGAATTAGCTGGTATATCTTTATAAATCAGGGCATTTGCTCCAATAATGACATTATCTCCAATCGTCACTCCTTTTAAAATGACAACATTAGTTCCAATCCAACAATTTTTTCCAATAGTTATTTTGTCAGCAGTAAATTTAATTTTTTCGATATGGTAATTTGAATATTTATGGTTATGGTCAAAAATTCTTACCCCATCTCCAAACATGGTATCCTTACCAATTTCAATTTCTTTACCACAACGAATCGTACAATGATCATTAAAGAAAACTCTATTTCCTAGTGTTAATTTAGCATTATCAGATACTTCCAAACTTATAAATGAACGAAATGTAACATCCGTTCCTAGTTCAATAGTAGCAGTAGGAGATATCTCTATATGATGAAAATCTCCTAATAACTTTACAGAATCTTCAAACTCCATGTCTATCTTCCACTTCTCTTAATTTCTCAATCATTGCTTGAACTTGGTCAACAGCATATACTTCCTGACCAACATCGTAGGATTTGGTGTTTTCAAAGGTTAAGATAGGCTTCCCAAGTCTTGCAAATCGATTGAGAATTTCCTCTGTTTTTTCACCATGATTAATATCTAAAAGTACTTGACTCGTCTCTATCAATTCATTGTCAACATCTACCAAATAGTGAATCCCGTTAAAAATGGTCACATTTGGATAAACTGTCAGTTGAGCCAATCGATCGCTGACCATCACTCTAGCCGCAATCTTAAATTGAATATCAGGCAAGGATTGAATCAATGTTTCAATTTGTTCTATAGAATCCGAAGCAGTATAAATTAAACAAGTGAACGGTTCTTTTACAGGATAGATATGATTTTTTTGTAATGGATGTAAATGATGATTTTGTCCCAACTCTGTCCATTCCAAACTATGATAGTACCACCAAACATCACGATAGGTTTGAGCTGCCAAATCTTTCCAAGGTTTCCTATGAGAAAGATAATGAATAATAGCAGGATAATCCTGACCTTCAGGTAATTGATAATCAGTGAACTGCTTATGAATGACAATATGATTATAATCAAAGCCCAATTCCAGCCATTTATTTTCAAAAAGCATATTCAAGATACTCTGATCAGCCTGTTCCACCTTGTCATGCCATTCATTGGTTAAATCAATCAACTTGTGTGTCATATTGTCTTTTTTCCAAAAAGCATTGTTTACCAATAGAACACCTGCGTTAAAGATTTCTTGACCGAAATAGGCTCTTCCCCCGAAATCTCTAACAGCAGCCAAAGGATAATCTTGTAAGTCAGTAGCAAACAAGTCATCAAGATTTTTCGTTACGAGTAAATCACAGTCCAAGTAGAGGGCCTTGTCTTCTTGAACGAAATCAGCTATGAAATAGCGTAAAAACACTGTATAACTAATATCCGTTTTATAACGGGAAATTTGCTCAGACGTTACCCGACAATTGATAATTTCTGAATCAAACTTTTCTAAACGCTTATTTAATTGCTTAATCCATTCATTTGGAAAATCGCTATTAATCAGATAAAAACGAAGCGAACGATTGTGATAACAGATCGATTTAATCGTGGTCAATACTTGGTCTACATAGGCATAATTCGCCGCTAGAACAATGGCTTTCTTTTCCTTTTGCTCTTGCATTGACAACTGATTTAAAAGAGTTCTTTTCATTTCAAACTCTTTATAGGTTGCTGTATCGGATAAAGCACTAGCTTGACCGTTCGCGAGAATGACTTCCAACATCTGACGATAAATAGCTAAATGTTTTTCTAAAGGATATCCTAGACTGGCTAATAAAGTGATATGTTCAGACATGGAATCAACCAAGGCGTGCATCCATTTTTCTGTCCAAGTTCTAGATAAACTATTATTTCTGATACGATAAGAATAAATTCCTTTATGGATATAAACAATCTTTTCGGCCAACAAATAAATCTTTTGATTGAGGTAACCGTCTTCTCCTAATTTACCTATGTCGAAGCGTAAGTGATCGAACAATCTTGCCTTATAAAGTTTACCCCAAGCAGATATCAAAGCAAAACTATTCATTTCTTGAGATTCATACAAGTTCTCAAAGATGGAAACATTGTCATACACTTTCTCATAATAGGAATCTCCCAATATATGGAAGTAGAACATTCCTTCGCTTTCGTTGAAAGAATAGTAATTCCCAACTGCAATATCTGCCTGATACTCAATTATTTTTGTGTATAAGGTTTCTACATAATCTAATTCAATCCAATCATCTGAATCGACAAAAGTTACGTAAGACCCAGTCATTCTCTCTAAACCTGCATTTCGTGCATCAGATAGACCACCATTTTCTTTTTCAATATAAACAATCCGTTCATCTTTTTGTGCATACTCTTGACAAATTGTACCCGAATTATCTGTAGAGCCATCATTGACAACAATAATTTCAAGATTTTTATATGTTTGTTTTATGATACTATCTAGACATTTATTCAGGTAATTTTCAACATTATAAACTGGGACAATTACCGTAATTTTTTCAGTCATGAAACCTTTCTCCTTTCCTAATATTATAACATTTTTTACCCTATTTTTCACCCTCTACCTACTTTTAATAATCGAATAAGGCTGAAAAAACGAGTATAGCTGCAGTTGAAGATGCTCGTTTTTCTTATATCATGTTTTATCATTAAAACAAGAACAAACCAGTTAAAAAGACGCGATAATATATAAAGATAAGGACACAAATCAGTTAAGATTAACAGGCAATCTGATCTACGATACCTCCAAAACCCATGAAACAAGAATGATTAGTCTCTTTTCGACCAGTATACCTATCCGAGTGTTGGTGGATTAGGCATTTCACACTGCTTTCCTATGCTCGTCAGATATTTTCTAATCGTAAATCCCTCAAATAAACGAATAAATAATTACACTAATATATATGTTTCTTATAAAATGATTAGGTAAGGTAAAGCAATTTCTAAAAATAATTTAGAAGTGGCATTATACTATTCTAGATTCAATATACTGTATTATTGGATGCTGACCGCATCTGACTAGCACTTCAAATCACGACATGCCCCTTGAATGAAAAATCCCCTGGATGATTTTTCATCCAAGGGATTCTCTATACATCGAAATAATACTACTTTTTATGTATTGTTAATCCGATTATTCTTCATCATCACGTTTACGGCGTTTCGCGATCAGACCTAGACCTCCCACAGCTGCTAAAGCTCCAAGGAGTACAGATGACTTAGAAGCTTCTGTACCTGTATTTGGCAATTGCTGTCTAGACTTACCTGCTGACTCAGATGCACTTGTGCTTGCTGATTGGCTTGCACTTGTTGATGCTGACTCAGATGCACTTGTGCTTGCTGATTGGCTTGCACTT
>NZ_RQZB01000059.1:0-477 GCF_003859975.1 Streptococcus sp. OH4692_COT-348 | reverse complement strand
CTTAGATTTTAATAGCTTAATATAGTCGTTCATTGAGAAACCTTGTCGAATAGCTCGTTGGTTATCTCCGTCTTTGTCAAAGAAGTAACGCTCAATCAGACCTTTTAAAATTTCATAGCGTGCTGGGTCATATCCAATTTTTCTAAGTCTGCATCCTGTCTTGGTTCTAAAGTCATTAATATACGGTATTAAGTCATTAACATTGATGTATTCCGTATCAAGTAAGATTAATTCGCCTCTGTCAACAAATTCAGTCCATAGTTCTTGCTGTTCTGTATCCAGTTGCTCATATTGCGACCGTACAGAGAAAGTAAGTGTATGACTGTAAGTTTTACCCTCTAACTCACAAACGAACGACACAGCGGTTAAATCACCAATTAAGGATAGGTCAATTCCGACATAAGTTCTATTTTTATTAAATACAGATAAATTTAATTCTGTTAGTTTAGTGTCTTGTGGAGTGAAGTAGTAAGCTGT
>NZ_RQZB01000058.1:0-484 GCF_003859975.1 Streptococcus sp. OH4692_COT-348 | reverse complement strand
TGACCGTGGCTTCTGATTAATCTAGTTCTTCTACTTGCAGTATTTGCTTTTGCCTTAAACTCTGCTTCAAACCAATCGCCCATGCGCTCTGTGACTTTAGTTTGCAGTTCTTTAGCTATACTTGCTGTATTAAGTAAATTTACTGCCATGCTTGACCACCTGCACCACAAGGCAAATAAACAGTACCAGTATAATTGTACAAATGGCTATTCTCTGACCAGTTCGTCATATTCCAACCATTTTGCAAAACATCTCCGACTAGTCCTACAAGTTCATCGTCAACATCTTTAACAGATAAAACAACTTGATAATAGTAACCCATGGCAAAGCTCGTATTATCCATTTTAAGCACCTTTGAGTCACTAAGTGACAAATATACCGTCTTGTCTTCTATCGTGTCCTTAACGCCTAAAATAACGTCATTTAGAGGCATTGTAAGTAAATTGTTGTACCAATCTATATAAGAATCAAATTCCATTACTTA
>NZ_RQZB01000057.1:0-495 GCF_003859975.1 Streptococcus sp. OH4692_COT-348 | reverse complement strand
CCCACTGTTGCTTTAACAATGGCTTTAGAAATGGCAGTATCAGATGAAGTATAACGTTGACACAGTCAGAGAGAGTGGCTGGGACAATAAAAAAGAATGGTTAGCAGTCCGTGATTATGTTAGGCAACGTGATAAGATGACTTGCGTAAGATGTGGTGCATTCGGTGCTAAAAAATACGAAGTAGACCATATTATAGAACTAACTTGGGAAAATCTTGATGATTGGAAAATAGCGCTGAACCCTGATAACCTACAACTCCTTTGTAAGTCTTGCCATAACAAGAAAACAAGCGAGTATAAACGAGGCAAAGGCGTAAGTTTATGGTAGAAAGGGGAAAAATTGAACTTATTCGGAAAAGTGGTATCATTTTCACGTGGAAAACTAAACAATGATACTCAAAGAGTTACAGCGTGGCAAAACGAAGCGGTAGAATATACAAGTGCCTTTGTGACTAACATTCATAATAAAATCGCTAATGAAATAACAAAAGTAGA
>NZ_RQZB01000056.1:0-500 GCF_003859975.1 Streptococcus sp. OH4692_COT-348 | reverse complement strand
GTGTCCTGCATAGGTAATCCCATATTAAATGCTAAGAACTTATTCTGTAACGCTGGGTCTCCTTGTGCCAGTTCGTACTCTTCAATAACTCCTGACCACTTAGGGACATGACCAATAAGAGGCAATGCCATAGTCCAATTCTTTTTATCTTTGACCTGCTCATGATTTTCTAGCATGTAAAGCAAGCCGAACGACCTATCATTGTAAAATTCTTCTTCTGATTTGAAGCGTTCAACAAGTTTATCATATAATCCGTCTCGTTTAAGTCCGCCAGAAGTTATGTAAATACTTTGCCAGTTGTCTTGTTTTTGACGTGAACCTTTATTGACTGATTCTGTTATATCTTCGCCATAGGTATGGACTTCATCAAATATATTAAGTGAACTGTTACCACCTTGCGCTCTCAAAGTATCATTTGTTTGCTTTTTGAAAGTGGTTTTAAAAGAAGTAAATTCTAGCCCTTGTTTTGTACTCTTGAAAATCTTGTTTTCATTGTACAC
>NZ_RQZB01000055.1:0-513 GCF_003859975.1 Streptococcus sp. OH4692_COT-348 | reverse complement strand
TTCAAGTATCTTTGCTGGAAAGGCTACGATTAATCGTAAAGCGGAAACTTCATCAGCTCATGATGTAGCAAAAAGGATATTTTCCAAGGTTCAATTTCAACCAACTACAACCATTCAACACGCTCCATCTGAAACAGACCCTAGAAACTTGTTATTCATTAACTTTGCTTCAAGAAACTGGAATAGAAAAAGAATCACGACAAGGGTAGATATTAAGCAAAGTGTGACAATGGACACGGAAACAATAGTAGAACGTTCAGCTTATAATTTTGCTGTTGTGTTCGTTAAAAATAAAGCAACAGATGACTACACAGACCCTCCTAAAATGTACACAGCAAAAAATAACGGAGATGTCATTGATTATAGCACTTATCATGGAGACGGAACAGACTTGCCAGATGTAAGGACAACCAAAACATTGTTTTATGATAGAGATGACCACGGAAACCCTCCTGAGTTGTCTACTATTAAGGTTGAAATTTCTCCCTCTACAATCGTCACAAGGTTATTCTT
>NZ_RQZB01000054.1:0-519 GCF_003859975.1 Streptococcus sp. OH4692_COT-348 | reverse complement strand
TTTTTCTTTTTAACTCGGGAAGTAGCTCAGCTTGGTAGAGTACTTGGTTTGGGACCAAGGTGTCGCAGGTTCGAATCCTGTCTTCCCGATTCATGGCGGTGTAGCTCAGCTGGCTAGAGCGTCCGGTTCATACCCGGGAGGTCGGGGGTTCGATCCCCTTCGCCGCTATAATGATCTTGTTGGACCTTTAGCTCAGCTGGTTAGAGCTCTCGGCTCATAACCGAGTGGTCGTAGGTTCAAGTCCTACAAGGTCCATTTAAATAATATGGAGGATTACCCAAGTCCGGCTGAAGGGAACGGTCTTGAAAACCGTCAGGCGTGTAAAAGCGTGCGTGGGTTCGAATCCCACATCCTCCTTTTATGTTAACGCGGGATGGAGCAGCTCGGTAGCTCGTCGGGCTCATAACCCGAAGGTCGTAGGTTCAAATCCTGCTCCCGCAATAAGGCTCGGTAGCTCAGTTGGTAGAGCAATGGATTGAAGCTCCATGTGTCGGCGGTTCGATTCCGTCTCGCGCCATT
>NZ_RQZB01000053.1:0-565 GCF_003859975.1 Streptococcus sp. OH4692_COT-348 | reverse complement strand
CTTGAACTAAGGATTCACCCTCTTTATCAGTTTCTTGAGTACCTTTAGCCTCGATTTTGCCTGAATATGCTGTTTGCGGTTCTTGAACTAAGGATTCGCCCTCT
Source organism: Streptococcus sp. OH4692_COT-348 (assembly GCF_003859975.1). Taxonomy (GTDB): domain Bacteria; phylum Bacillota; class Bacilli; order Lactobacillales; family Streptococcaceae; genus Streptococcus. The sequence continues at coordinate 461 of NZ_RQZB01000053.1, read as the reverse complement.
TTACCGGGTTTCTGAGTGCCTTTGGCTTCAATTTTTCCTGAATATGCTACTTGCGGTTCTTGAACTAAAGATTCTCCTTCTTTACCAGTTTCTTGAGTACCTTTAGCCTCAACCTTTCCTGTATATGCTTCCTGTGGTTCTTGAACTAAGGACTCGCCCTCTTTACCAGGTTCTTGAGTACCTTTAGCCTCGATTTTGCCTGAATATGCTGTTTGCGGTTCTTGAACTAAGGATTCGCCCTCTTTACCAGTCTCTTGAGTGCCTTTGGACTCAATCTTTCCAGTATATGCTGCTTGCGGTTCTTGAACTAAGGATTCGCCCTCTTTACCAGTCTCCTGAGTGCCTTTGGCTTCAATTTTTCCTGAATATACTGTTTGCGGTTCTTGAACTAAGGATTCACCCTCTTTATCAGTTTCTTGAGTACCTTTAGCCTCGATTTTGCCTGAATATGCTGTTTGCGG
>NZ_RQZB01000052.1:0-578 GCF_003859975.1 Streptococcus sp. OH4692_COT-348 | reverse complement strand
AACAAAATGAAAGATACAGTAAAAACTTTAATGATGGTTGCAGGTGTCGGCTTTACACTTATCGCTATAACTTGGATAGGTATAATTGCGACGTTGCTTATTGTATGGCTTGGAGGAATCATCTAATGAATTTTAAAGAGAATCGGCACTATGCCAATGAATACGGTGTGGAACTTAACGAATACTTGAAGCATAATTTTGACTACGAAGAACTTGCAGGATGGTATACAATGCAGGTATTGAAGTATCTAGTGAGAGCTGGGAAGAAAGAGGGTGAAAGCTACGATAAAGACCGTAACAAGGCCTTAGACTATGCCAAAGAACTTGCTAACTTAAGTAACGAGAATGAGCTTACAGAGTACACTACTGACGATATTATGGGCTTTATACAAGATATGGCTGATGATTTCAAAAACTGGAAAGGCGAATAAAATGACAGAAAAAATTATTATCTCTAAAGAGTTGAACGAATGGCTAGAAGAACATCAAACGTTAGATGCTGATAATACACTATATGATATACGCTTCAGCAAAGAAATTTTTGATGAATTATTTGAAAAAGTTTGGCTTGAAGTTGA
>NZ_RQZB01000051.1:0-579 GCF_003859975.1 Streptococcus sp. OH4692_COT-348 | reverse complement strand
GTTCATCTAGTCAGGTTAGACGCTGGATTCGCAATTATCGAGCAGAGGGACTTCCTACAGCTCACTCCAAAGTCAATAGAAATTATTCTATGGAGTTTAAAGATAATGCGGTACAATGTTATTTAACAACTGATTTAACGTATGAAGCTGTGGCAAGAAAATTCGAAATTACTAATTTTACCTTACTTGCAAGCTGGGTTAATCATTTCAAAATTTATGGAGAAGTCCCAATAAGCAAAAAGAGAGGACGGCGTAAAAAACTAGAAAGCATTGCATCGTCTATGACTCAGAACCCAAATGATTCTCAACGAATTAAAGAACTTGAACAAGAATTACGTTATGCGCAAATTGAGGTAGCTTATTTAAAAGGACTTCGGAGATTGGAGAAAAATGCTCTAATGAACAAAAATCAAGACTCATCTACAGTCTCCGTAAAACCTTCAAACTCAAAGAAATCTTGAAAGTTACAGGATTCCCTAAAGCCACTTATTATTATTGGGTTAACTGTTTTGAACGGGTAAACAAAGATGAGCTTATCGAAAAAGAAATGCTTAAAATACGTCAAGAACATGCCAATGC
>NZ_RQZB01000050.1:0-586 GCF_003859975.1 Streptococcus sp. OH4692_COT-348 | reverse complement strand
AAGCAACTCAGGAGAATGTCGCTACTTTTCATGAGCGAAGCTTAGAAGCCAATTACTCTGTTTTATTTCTTGACGGAACCTATCTTCCATTAAGACGTGGAACCGTTAGTAAAGAATGTATTCATATCGCACTTGGCATTACACCAGAAGGACAGAAGGCTGTTCTTGGATATGAAATCGCCCCAAATGAAAACAATGCTTCTTGGTCCACCCTGTTAGACAAGCTTCAAAACCAAGGAATCCAACAGGTTTCTCTTGTAGTGACCGATGGCTTCAAGGGGCTTGAACAGATTATCAGTCAGGCTTACCCATTAGCTAAACAACAACGTTGCTTAATTCATATTAGTCGAAATCTAGCTAGTAAAGTGAAACGAGCAGATAGAGCGGTTATTCTGGAGCAATTTAAAACGATTTATCGTGCTGAAAATTTAGAAATGGCAGTGCAAGCTTTAGAGAACTTTATCGCCGAATGGAAACCAAAGTATAGGAAAGTCATGGAAAGTCTGGAGAATACGGATAATCTTTTAACTTTTTATCAGTTTCCCTACCAGATTTGGCACAGCATTTATTCGACAAACCTCATTGA
>NZ_RQZB01000049.1:0-816 GCF_003859975.1 Streptococcus sp. OH4692_COT-348 | reverse complement strand
ATTGTTTTTTCATTGTTCAGTACTACAACCTTAGTTGTAGTGCCCTGCACATTGGTTCGTCTTGTTCAGTTTTCAAAGGTCTTTGTCACTCACTTCTCTCAAGTGACAACTATATTAGTATATCACAGCTGCTTTTTCTTGTCAACACTTTTTTGAAACTTTTTTAAAACTTTTTTTCAATCAGTATTTCATCCGCAACATACCATAGTCCGTACGGGATTCGAACTGAAAAGGCGGTGTCTTAACCCCTTGACCAACGGACCAGAGTTGTTATTTTCAACTCTTACTATTATACCCACTTTTCTAACTTTGTCAACTACTTTTTGAAACTTTTTATGTTTTTTTGTATGACTTCCTATTGAGTACGGATATCAAACTCTTTAAACACAATACGTAAGTCTCTTAATACTCTTTGACGACCTCGGAAGCGTTCATTTCTTAAGACGCGTTCTAACTCTTCTTGTTTTTCTTTACTTTGTTTGCTTCTATAATCTCTTAGTGTCTCATGAAATAGATAATAATCATCTAGACACAGACCTCCCTCACTTATACGATGACTAAGCTCACCTACTTCTTCATAGGGTTCTTTATCATATCTTCGTTTTTGACTTTCTTGCTTACGGATATAGTCTAGAATTCGATTCCGGAACTTAGTCTTAAAATATTTCCTTAAACGAGGAATATCTTCTACCAGTCCTTCTTCTCTACTAATCAATTCATGTAAGCAAATCATACCCTCTTGCTCCCAATCAGATAACTCCCATAAATGAAGGTAATATTCATTTCTACACTTATATACAATTCCCTGGACTTCTT
>NZ_RQZB01000048.1:0-660 GCF_003859975.1 Streptococcus sp. OH4692_COT-348 | reverse complement strand
TTAAATAAATCTGGGTTACTCATAATCAAAGCGCTTGTGAACGGCTGACTAGCTGTTAGAACTATCGCTCCGTTATCCTTTGATTACTCGCTCATATTGTTCCCATAATGGTTTGAAAGGAATGATTGTATCCCACTTACACGCTGTTGTTCCGTATGGCAAATCACACAAAATCATATCAATACTACCATCAGGAATTTTTTTCATTCCTTCTAAACATTCTTCGTTGTAAATTTTATTTAATTCAATCATTCAAACCCTTTCGGTACTTCGATTTTTGGAGTTTCGTACTTGCTTAGCTTATAGTCATCAAGTTCTTCAATTTTTGCCTTAAGGTCATGAGCGCTTGATTCTTCTTGTTGTAATCTCCGCCATTCAGTAGGGTTATAAAGTTCAGGGTTTCCGGCCTTAGCAACCATCATCGCTACCAAGCTATCTTTATCCAGCTCTTTTTCTTTAACCTTTACTTTTTCAACGTTTCCGTCAGCGTCATATATTGTTTCTGTTTCTTTTAGCGTTCTGACTGTCAGTTTGCTCGCTAAGGCACTTTCGGCTAGTTCTAATAGATTTCCCCTAGCAATGCTTTTAGCTTCGTCATACGCCTTTATATTGTCATCTCGCCACTTTCTAAAAGTTTTAGCCGAACAATGCAAACTGGTG
>NZ_RQZB01000047.1:0-687 GCF_003859975.1 Streptococcus sp. OH4692_COT-348 | reverse complement strand
TAAATATTCACAATTTTGAAATTTGTTATTATCAATACTTAAAATCAAGCAGTTAATAGCAAGTTGAGCAACTAACTTTTTATTATTTTTATTTAGAGTAGAATAGATATATTTTTTTAACATTTCTCGTGTTAATAGGAAATAAGAATCATAGTTAATTGTTCTAACACAGTTGCCTAATAGAATTATTTCATAGTATCCCCAATCTTCAACTTTGAACAGGTAGTCTGTCAACTGCAACATCTCGTCTTTAGTTGGTTTAAATGTATTATTTGCTGAATGGATTATTGATTTAACCATAGTTTTTTCAATAGGGTTTAAGTTAAACTTTGATGAGTCAGAGAGTAGAGAAGTAATATTAGTAATATTTTGTGCCGAGTACTCTTTTCTGATGTAGTGAATCAAATCAAAAAAATTTTTATTACTAATGTGCTCACTATTGTGTAAAATAAGGAATTCATCTAAAGAAATATGTAATTTATCTAATATATTGATAAGACGACTGCAAGATATTTCAGATTCACCTCGTTCAAATCTAGAAATTTGAGATTTCGATAGATGTTGATCTGCAATTGAGCATAAACTAATTTGCTTGCCAATACGAATTTTTCGGAGTGTTTTACCAAGATTTGATTTCATAACTTTTCCCACTTTCCCAACAAAAAGTAAAATTAAATATCTTTATTA
>NZ_RQZB01000046.1:0-726 GCF_003859975.1 Streptococcus sp. OH4692_COT-348 | reverse complement strand
CTTTACCATTTTGAATTTTCTCAAAAGTTAAATTTTCGTAAGTATACCACTTTGTGATTATATCGAACGTTATCTTTTCGCTAAAAGTTCCGTTCTTCCCATAACCCTCTGTCTTTGTGACATCTGCTAAAGCCAAATCAGCATACACCTGAAAAATCTCTGTTTGATATTCAAGTGTAATGAATTTTTTGCTAAGAATATCATTCACGAAGTCTTTCATTAACCGATAATTTTCTTCTAAACTTTCGCCAAACGTTTCTAACTTGAACTCTATTTGTGGCTGGGTAATTGAACGAGTTCCCATTACTCCGATACCGTTAATTTGCCAAATATTATTAGTTGATTGTAACCCTAAATTAGAGGGCTGGTAAAATCTAACTTTTCCATTTGTAACGTCCCAAACTTTGTCGTCTGTTCCGTCTAAGTTAGTATGTATTTTATACTGTCTTACCATTAAGCCCTCCCTAGTTCAAATTCTCGTCTGATTGCACGCGCTAAGTTAGAAACATCTTGACCAGCACCGCCTTGCACGTTAAATGTGTTATATGTTCTATTGTCGCTTGATACACTGTTAGTGCTTAAACCGTAACCGCTAGAAGATAAATTGACATCTGTTAAGCCTACTACCATAGAACCTTTGAATAGTCCGCCAACTTTACTTGCAACCCAATCAATTGAACCTTTGATATTTTTAATTGTATCTGTTACACCTCCAAGAACGCTGTC
>NZ_RQZB01000045.1:0-738 GCF_003859975.1 Streptococcus sp. OH4692_COT-348 | reverse complement strand
TATTCCCATTAAGACCTTAATCTCAGTAGATACCGAAAATCCGAAGAGCGTTCCATTTCTTCGGTTCTTTTTGTATATTCCTCGAATTGTTTCCATGCCCTTAATCGTGGTTGAGGCAGTTCGTAGACTTCGATAAAATTTATTGCGTCGTTTGATTGGTCGATGGTCTTGCTCAATGAGGTTATTGAGATACTTCACGGTTCGATGCTCTGTCTTAGTATATAAACCGTTACTCTGTAACTTTCTAAATGCAGAACCAATAGAGGGCGCTTTATCCGTGACAATTACTCTTGGTTGACCAAACTGTTTATGTAGTCGTTTCAAGAACGCATAAGCAGCTTGAGTATCCCGTTTCTTGCGTAGCCAGATGTCTAAAGTCAATCCATCCGCATCAATTGCACGATAGAGATAATGCCAACGACCTTTGATTTTGATATAAGTTTCATCCATTTTCCACGAATAGAAGGACTGTCTATTTTTCTTTTTCCAGAGATGATAGAGGACTTTACTGTATTCTTGTACCCAACGATAAATAGTTGTGTGACAAACGTTAATCCCACGATCATAAAGGAGTTCTTGAATTTCACGATAGCTTAGATTGTAACGTAGATAATAACCAACAGCGACAATAATCACATCTTTTTGAAATTGTTTACCTTTAAAATAGTTCATTGATATATCCTCGCTGTCATTTTTATTCATTTTACACTAAAATAGACTTATCAGAAAACTTTGCAA
>NZ_RQZB01000044.1:0-764 GCF_003859975.1 Streptococcus sp. OH4692_COT-348 | reverse complement strand
ATACTGTTGATCCAACAGGTAAGGTAACCTTCACACCAAATAAAGATTTCGTTGGAACTGCAACAGGAGTAACTATTGTACGTAAAGACACAAATGGAACTGTAGCGAAAGCTACTTATACTCCGCGCGTGCTTTCTGAAGATGGTACAGTTATTGCTAAGTATGTGAATAAAGAAGGTGAAGCAATCGCAGATACAACTGTTGTTGTTGAAAACGAAGAAACAGGAACTTCTTACACATCATCAGCTAAGACAATTCCAGGTTATGTATTAACAGAAACTCCAGCTAATGCAAATGGTACAGTTACAAACGGCTTGACAACTATTACTTATGTATATGAAAAAGCAACTCAAAACGCTACAGTTACATATGTAGATGTCACAACTGGAACTGAAAAAGTTCTTGGAGATATTGATAAGGCTTCTGGTAAGTTCGATGAAGTGATCAATTACTCTACTGAAGACCGTATTATTGCTCTTCAAAAAGCTGGATATGAATTGGTAAACGATGGATTCACAACTGAAGATGGACGTGTTTATGATGCAGATGATACTAAGAATAACTTCAAGGTAACAGTTAAACAACGTGTGGAACCAGTGACTCCAAATGATGAGAAACCTGTTCCAGGTCAACCAGTTAATCCAGAAGATCCAAATTCACCAGTATGGCCAAATACTGCAGAAAATCTTGAGTTAACTAAGACAGTTACTCGTACAATCAAGTACCGCTACAACGATGAGAATGGTAAAGAAGTAACAGCTGAT
>NZ_RQZB01000043.1:0-809 GCF_003859975.1 Streptococcus sp. OH4692_COT-348 | reverse complement strand
GGTTCTGTTGCAAAGTTTTAAATCTACTATCAAATAAGGTAGAATAATAGAAAAAGATAGCAGGAGGAATGACGATGAATCATTTTAAAGGAAAGCAATTTCAGCAGGATGTGATTATTGTAGCCGTGGGCTACTATCTTCGTTATAACCTTAGCTATCGTGAAGTTCAAGAAATCTTATATGATCGTGGCATTAACGTTTCTCATACGACGATTTATCGTTGGGTGCAAGAATATGGCAAACTACTCTATCAAATTTGGAAAAAGAAAAATAAAAAATCCTTTTATTCATGGAAAATGGATGAAACATACATCAAAATTAAAGGAAAATGGCATTATTTGTATCGAGCCATCGATGCAGATGGTTTAACCTTGGATATTTGGTTACGTAAAAAACGGGACACACAAGCAGCCTATGCTTTTCTTAAGCGGTTAGTGAAGCAGTTTGATGAACCGAAGGTTGTAGTCACAGATAAAGCCCCCTCTATTACAAGTGCCTTTAAGAGACTAAAAGAATACGGCTTTTATCAAGGGACAGAACATCGTACCATTAAATACCTGAATAATTTGATTGAACAAGACCATCGTCCAGTAAAGAGACGCAATAAATTCTATCGAAGTTTACGCACTGCCTCACCCACGATTAAAGGCATGGAAGCCATCCGAGGATTATATAAGAAAACCCGAAAAGAAGGCACTCTCTTCGGGTTTTCGGTCTGTACTGAAATCAAGGTATTATTGGGAATCCCAGCTTAAATCATAGATGCCGTAAGGGATTTTATTCTTTATTTAAAACTTTGCAACAGAACC
>NZ_RQZB01000042.1:0-811 GCF_003859975.1 Streptococcus sp. OH4692_COT-348 | reverse complement strand
AATTAAATCCAAATCCCATAAAAACCTCTTTCTAGTGAGTAGCATGGTTCTGTTGCGAAGTTTGAAAATCAAACGCGCCCTTTCTGAACTCCAAATATCTTAGGCTGTTATTCCCATTAATACCTTGATTTCAGTAGACACCGAAAAGCCGAAGAGCGTTCCATTTCTTCGGTTCTTTTTATATATTCCTCGAAGGGTCTCCATACCCTTAATCGTGGAAGAGGCTGTACGGAGACTTTGATAAAATTTATTCCGTCGTTTAATAGGTCGATGGTCTTGTTCTATTAAATTGTTAAGATACTTCACAGTTCGGTGCTCTGTCTTAGTATATAAACCCACACTCTGTAACTTTCTAAAGGCGGAGCCAAGAGAAGGTGCTTTATCAGTCACAATTGCTTTCGGCTCACCAAACTGATTATGGAGTCGTTTTAAGAAAGCATAGGCTGCTTGCGTCTCCCGTTTCTTTCGTAACCAGATATCTAAGGTTAAGCCGTCCGCATCAATTGCACGATAAAGATAATGCCAACGTCCCTTAATTTTGATATAGGTTTCGTCCATTTTCCATGAATAGAAGGATTGTCTATTTTTCTTCTTCCAAAGATCATAGAGGACTTTGCTGTACTCTTGCACCCAACGATAAATCGTAGTATGACAAACATTTATTCCACGATCATATAACAATTCCTGAACTTCACGATAGCTTAGATTGTAACGCAGGTAGTAACCAACAGCGACAATAATGACGTCTTTTTTGAATTGTTTGCCTTTAAAATGATTCATTACTCTGTCCTCTCTGTCTTTTTTCTCAATT
>NZ_RQZB01000041.1:0-857 GCF_003859975.1 Streptococcus sp. OH4692_COT-348 | reverse complement strand
TTTGCAAGCACGAGATTTTGCCAAGGTGGGATTTGAGTCAGCCTTGCAACATCATCTTTTGTAGCGTATTCTATCCAACTCTCCCAATCGTCAATAGTTTTAGACCATCTGTGATGTCTGAAATAAATTTGTCCATTATTCCCATAGAATAGCTGGATAGCCTCTTTATACCCATCTGTGTTCTTTCCGTAGTTGCTATAGTGGAATAGATAGCCCCACTGCCCATTTGGATTTCCTCTAGCTGTTCGATCAATGTAATACTGCCCAGGCTGATCAACCCAATTTGCATTAGTCACATTAGGTTTTCCATCGAACCAAAGCGGGCCGCCGCCATTGCCAGTTAATTGATATTGCTGGATAGGCATATTTCTAGCATATATATCTCCCAAGACATCCAACGAACCAGCACCACCTTGCTCTGCAACTTTACCAATACCCACGCGCCCATCTTTATCATAGCTCATTACCACACTTTCAGTTGCAACGGTTGCTGTAAATTCTGTACTTGTAAACTTATCAGATAGAGTCCCTATGACCACAAATGACTTGGTTGCAACATAATTACCTGCCATGTTAGCGGCTGAATTATTTAAGGTGTGTTGAGTTGTCCAAATACCCGAAACGCTGCCATGATCAGCTATAAAACTTGTACTACCTAATTGAGCTACCTTGAATGATAGGGTCATGACATTTTTTTGACTACCTGATAAAGTGATAGGAGCTATTTTAGCGTTCCTGACAACTTGAATAATGTTAGGCGTTTCACGTGTTCTAAAGGCTGTAAAACTAAAAGCTGGTGCGAAATACTCAATGACATTGATTGTAATATCCCTTGTATCTGATTGCCTGCCTCGACT
>NZ_RQZB01000040.1:0-879 GCF_003859975.1 Streptococcus sp. OH4692_COT-348 | reverse complement strand
GTGTCTTTACGTACAATAGTTACTCCTGTTGCAGTTCCAACGAAATCTTTATTTGGTGTGAAGGTTACCTTACCTGTTGGATCAACAGTATATGTTCCTTCGTTTGGAACTGTTTTACTTGTTGTACCATCTTCAAATGTAGCAGGAACTTTATTGTCCATTGGTACATCTTTATGACCAGGTACAAATGTTGGTGTACCAGATTGAGGAGTGTTCTTAGGACCTGTAGAGCCTGTATCCACACCTGTTGGTGTAACTGGTGTTACAGTTGGAGTGTAACTTGACTCAACAGTTGTACCATTTGTAGGATCTGTTACAACTACTTTAGCTGGGTCTGGTGTTCCAACGAAGTCTTTATTTGGTGTGAAGGTTACTGTACCAGTTGGATCAATTGTATATGTACCAACTGTCTTACCATCCTTAGTAGCTGGGATAGTTGTTTCCTCAGTTCCAACGAACTTAGCTGGATTATCTGTTGTTGGTTTCAACTCAGTTCCATCAGCATGTTTATATGTTGGAGTACCTGTCTGTGGCTTACCTTGGATATCAGTTGATGTAGCAGGTGTTGTAGTTGGCGCTACTGGTTTATAGATAACGTATACTGTACTATCAGTTGACTCGTTTGTTACCTCAAGACTTGGAACAGTTTCCTTATCGTAAGTATAATTAGCTACTTCTGGAGAAACTACTTCCTCAAGCGTTTGTGCTGCTGACCAGTCAGTGTATTCCACATCTCCTGTTACCAAGTTAATGCTTGCGCTACGTGTGAAGGTTACTGTTTGAACTTCATCAGCTGTTACTTCTTTACCATTCTCATCGTTGTAGCGGTACTTGATTGTACGAGTAACTGTCTTAGTTAACTCAAGATTTTCTGCAGTA
>NZ_RQZB01000039.1:0-880 GCF_003859975.1 Streptococcus sp. OH4692_COT-348 | reverse complement strand
AATCGGGAAGACAGGATTCGAACCTGCGACACCTTGGTCCCAAACCAAGTACTCTACCAAGCTGAGCTACTTCCCGAGTTAAAAAGAAAAATGCACCCTAGAGGAGTCGAACCTCTAACCGCCTGATTCGTAGTCAGGTACTCTATCCAGTTGAGCTAAGGGTGCTCATTATTATATGCCGAGGACCGGAATCGAACCGGTACGATCGTTACCAATCGCAGGATTTTAAGTCCTGTGCGTCTGCCAGTTCCGCCACCCCGGCCTCTCTAAGCGAACGACGGGATTCGAACCCGCGACCCCCACCTTGGCAAGGTGGTGTTCTACCACTGAACTACGTTCGCACTGTTTTCTTCTATCCAAAAATGCCGGCTACATGACTTGAACACGCGACCCTCTGATTACAAATCAGATGCTCTACCAACTGAGCTAAGCCGGCTCATTTATTATTTCTTAATGCGGGTTAAGGGACTTGAACCCCCACGCCGTTAAGCGCCAGATCCTAAATCTGGTGCGTCTGCCAATTCCGCCAAACCCGCATATATGACCCGTACTGGGCTCGAACCAGTGACCCATTGATTAAAAGTCAATTGCTCTACCAACTGAGCTAACGAGTCTAAAATAACTTCCGTTATCTTAAACGGTCCCGACGGGAATCGAACCCGCGATCTTCGCCGTGACAGGGCGACGTGATAACCGCTACACTACGGGACCTATGGGAGTTAACGGGATCGAACCGCTGACCCTCTGCTTGTAAGGCAGATGCTCTCCCAGCTGAGCTAAACTCCCTAGAGCTAAGCGACTTCCATATCTCACAGGGGGCAACCCCCAACTACTTCCGGCGTTCTAGGGCTTAACTTCTGTGTTCGGCATGGGTACAGGT
>NZ_RQZB01000038.1:0-974 GCF_003859975.1 Streptococcus sp. OH4692_COT-348 | reverse complement strand
GTTAGAAGCCAATGTGTATGATAACTTTAATCCGAACTACTATAATATATCTGATTTTAACCTTCCTAATGGTAAAAAAGAAAAAAGAGGGTTGCCGATACCTAAAGCAAGATGTCAAGTTATTAACTATGAACTGTGGGAAACGGGCTATCTTTATACTTCATCGGCTACGTTGACCGTTTCGGTAGAAGTTGGGGATATTGTTCAAATTCTTTTTCCTGAAGTTGTTCCAATTGAGGAAGCTCTAGGTCAAAAGAAAAAGCTGAACTTAGATATGGTTTACCTTGTGACAGATGTAGATGAAAGTAATAAAGCTACATTAAAGAACTATTTTTGGGCAATGATTGAAAGCCTTGATGTTCCAAACGCAATAACTAAAACGACAAATTTTGCTATCATTGATTATTTAATTGACCCTCGTAAAAATAATTTAATGAGTTATGGTTATTTCTTTAATTCAAGTATCTTTGCAGGAAAGGCGACAATTAACCGTAAAGCAGAAACTTCATCGGCTCATGACGTAGCAAAAAGGATATTTTCAAAAGTTCAATTTCAACCAACTACGACAATTCAACATGCTTCATCTGAAACAGACCCCAGAAACTTGTTATTTATTAACTTTGCTTCAAGAAGTTGGAACAGAAATAGAATCACGACAAGGGTAGATATTAAGCAAAGCGTGACAATGGACACGGAAACAATAACAGAACGTTCGGCTTATAATTTTGCTGTTGTGTTTGTTAAAAATAAGGCAACAGACGACTATACAGACCATCCTAAAATGTACACAGCAAAAAATAATGGAGATGTCATTGACTATAGTACTTATGGCGGAGACGGAACAGACCTGCCAGATGTAAGGACAGCAAAAACATTATTTTATGATAGAGATGACCACGGAAACCCGCCAGATATATCTACTATTAAGGCTGAAATTTCTCCCTCTACAATCGTTACAAGGTTAATATTTAACC
>NZ_RQZB01000037.1:0-996 GCF_003859975.1 Streptococcus sp. OH4692_COT-348 | reverse complement strand
GCTTTAATTGCATTAGCTGGTGAATTCGTTGCTATGAAAGTTATTAATGGAATCATTAAGGCTTACGAGATGTATAATAATGTTGTTAAAGCTGCCTCAATTATACAAGGTGCTTTCAATGCTGTAATGGCTGTCAATCCATTTGTACTTCTTGGTATAGCAATTGTAGCAGTCGTTGCTGGCTTGGTATACTTCTTCACTAAAACGGAAACAGGGAAAAAGGCTTGGGCTAGTTTCGTGGACTTCTTGAAGGGTGCATGGGACGGTGTAGTTTCATTCTTTAGCGGTATTGGTCAATGGTTTGCTAATATATGGAATGGAGCAATTGACGGAGCAAAAGGAATCTGGCAAGGTTTAGTTGATTGGTTCCACGGAATTGTACAAGGCATCCAAAACATTTGGAACGGGATAAAAACATTCTTTGGCAATTTATGGACGACTGTTATTGGTGGCATTCAATCTGCATGGGGCGGAGTAACTGACTTTTTTAGTGGAATATTCGACGCAGTTAGTTCAGTAGTTTCTACAGTATTTAGCGCTATTGGTGGCTTTGCTGGGAAAGCTTGGGATGTACTGGTTGGCGTATGGAACGTAGTAACTGACTTTTTTAGTGGAATATTTAATGCAGTAAGTAATGTTGTGTCTAATGTATTCAGCGCAATCGGTAGCTTTGCTGGGAAAGCTTGGGAATTTATTAAGTCAATATGGAATACTGTCATAAGTTTCTATGCTGGCATATTTGATGCTGTCAGAAATACTGTAGCAAATGTCTTTAACGCTCTTGGTAAATTTGCTTCAAATGCTTGGGATGCAATAAAAAATGTATTTAATGGTATTGGCGGCTTCTTTAGTAGAGTATTTGACGGTGCTAAAAATATAGTTAGCAGAGTATTCGACGCTTTTGGAAATGTTGCTTCTAATGCTTACAACTCAATAAAAAATGTATTTAATGGTATTGGCGGATTCTTTAGTGATATATTTGGAGGAGTAAAAAAG
>NZ_RQZB01000036.1:0-1039 GCF_003859975.1 Streptococcus sp. OH4692_COT-348 | reverse complement strand
GTTGACTGAGTGGCAAGGCATAAAGCTGTTTCAAGAGACTGGATACGTCTTCACTCGGACTAGCTTGATAGCTATTATCCACTTGTTGGCTAATACTTGGAGTCCATCTTCTGGTATTTGCCTCAACATTGCTTTGATTCGTTTGTCCATATGAACTACTATTTGATGCCTCTGATGAGCTGCTGCTAGAAGAATTTGTTGAAGGACGATACCCAACTGAGCTTGGCTGATTAGTTTTTCCAGCTAGGAAGACTCGAGCTGCAGCTAATTCACTGGCAGACAAGTCACTCTTAGGAATATAGTGGAAATGATTGCCATGAGGAACGATATAGGCATCACCCGTGTCCTCAATGATATCAGATGCATTAAAGATATAACCATCATCTGTTGTATAGCGGCCCTGAGCTCTGGCAGCGACTACTGCTTTATCGCTAGAACCACCTCCGTGATTACTACCGTGTTCCTGCTTCTGACGAGTGATTTCTTCTTTTGAGCGAACATTATCAGCATGCGCTGCATCCTTTAGATAGACATAATACTTACCATCTACCTTAATCACATAGCCACCCTTGATTTCATTGACAATGTCTGAATCCTTCAACTGATAATTTGGATCTTTCATCAGAAGTTCTTCACTGATGATAGCATCATAAGGAACCTTGCCATTATAGTAGTGATAATGGTCTCCATGAGAAGTCACATAACCTTGGTCCGTAATCTTGATAACAATTTGCTCAGCATTTATACCTTCTTTTTTACTGACTTCATCAGGTGTCAAAGTCTCTGCCTTTTGGCTTGGTTGGTTGCCATCAATGTATGAAACACGATTATTTTCTTTTACAGTTTGGGCTTGATGCAAACCTAGTTCATAAGCACAGACACTTAAAACAAGTGCTGCTGCTGACCCAGCTAGATATTTTTTATTGATTTTCATTCTTTCCTCACTTTAATTCTTCTGCTAAAATACTCATATTTTCTTCAAGATTTTCTAAATAAGTCTTGTCATTTTGTGGGTCTGCCTCTAAAGGATTCAGAGTTT
>NZ_RQZB01000035.1:0-1198 GCF_003859975.1 Streptococcus sp. OH4692_COT-348 | reverse complement strand
ATACTGTTGATCCAACAGGTAAGGTAACCTTCACACCAAATAAAGATTTCGTTGGAACTGCAACAGGAGTAACTATTGTACGTAAAGACACTAACGGAACAGAAGTGAAAGCTAAGTATACACCAACTGTTTATGAAGCTGATACACAAGTTGCAACTGTAACTTACAAAGATACTAAGGGAACAATTCTTGGTGAAGTAGATATCCTTCAAGGTGATTCTGGTTCTGAAATGAACTACTCAACTGCAGAACGTATCAACGCACTGAAAAAACTTGGCTACGAGCTTGTGTCTGATGAGTTTACAAAAGCTGATGGCAGCAAGCAATCATTTGATAATGATACAAATGCTGTTCAAAAATTTGTAGTCACTGTTCAACCACGCCTTGTTCCAGTTATTCCAAGTGATGTGACACCAGTTCCAGGTCAACCAATTAATCCAGAGGATCCAAACTCACCAGTATGGCCTGAAAGCGTTAAGGAATTGACAACTTCAGAAGAAGTAACTCGTACAATTACTTATGTTGATGAAGATGGTAAAGAGGTTACTACTTCTGTGACTTCATCAGTTAAATTCACTCGTGATGCTAAGGTGAACTTAGTGACAGGTGAAGTTACTTACGGCGAATGGAAAGCAGCTACAACTGATGTTCTTTCTGGTAACAAACTTCCACTTGTTAAAGGTTATATTGCAGTAAGTGGAGATATTGAAGCATCTACTAAGGATCAAACTGTTAAGGCTGAAGACAAAGATATCGTTCAAAAAGTTGTCTATAAGAAACTTGGAGCCTTGATTCCAAACGTGCCAGGACAAACAAATCCTCCACGTATTGATTATCCAAATGATCCAAATGGTGATCCAACTAAACCAGGTGTACCAACGGAAGATATTGTAATTCCTTATGTTCCAGGTTACATTCCAAGAGATAAAGATGGAAATCCATTGAAACCAGTTGATCCAGAAGATCCAACTAAAGGTTATGTGCCACCAACATTACCAACTGATCCAAGTCAAGATACACCAATCAACTATACTAAGATTACAACGTCTTATGTGACAGTTGATCCAAATGGTAAAGAAATCTCTATTCCAGATTATCCAACAGTTGAAGGTAACCAACCTAAGAAAGATATCCCAGGATACGAGTTTGTTAAGACTACAACTGGTAAAGATGGTAATGTAACTCACGTTTACCGTAA
>NZ_RQZB01000034.1:0-1092 GCF_003859975.1 Streptococcus sp. OH4692_COT-348 | reverse complement strand
ATTCATTATTTTGACATCTTAGTGAAATTTATGTTATTTTCTGTTATATTAATCTTGTTTAATACCCGAATTGCTAGTTAATTTCATTGGAAAATAAATAAGTCGTGCTATCCTAATCTTAAACCACTAAGCATTAGAAAGCGCACGACTTATATGACTTATAATAGCACACTTCCAAAAGTTTTTGTTTATTTACTGACAACCATTGAGACGCTTTATCAAACGAGGGTTCCCCTTGAGGTTCAAAACCGAAAGAACGTCCATCTCGCAACATCAGATTGCTTAGTTATCGCTTGTTACCTATGGGGCGTACTGCATTTTAGTGAAACGCTTAAAGCTAAGCACCAACTTGCTCAAAGTTTATTTCCTAATTTCCTAGAATATTCTCGCTTTGTCCGCCGTTGTAATGCCCTCTTACCGAGTATCCAAGTCATTCGCCAAGCACTCGTCTTTAAAGAGGTTGAAGGAATGAGTGTATCCATTATTGACAGCTTCCCCATTCCTTTGTGTCAGCCTATTCGTAATTTCAGAAGCAAAGTTCTTGGAGATTATGCAAATGTTGGCTACAATGCTACAAAGGGACAGTACTTCTATGGATGTAAATGTCATGCTTTAGTCAGTGAATCAGGCTATGTCATAGACTACACAATTACTCCTGCTTCAATGGCTGATAGTTCAATGACCGAGGAAGTGTTGAGTCAATTTGGGACACCAACAGTCCTTGGAGATATGGGATATCTAGGTCAGTCACTGCATGATAGGCTGGAATTAAAAGGAATTGATCTAATGACACCTGTCAGGAAGAACATGAAGCAAAAGAAAATCCTTTTCCCTAATTTTTCAAAACGTAGAAAAGTGATTGAGCGAGTTTTCTCTTTTTTGACAAATCTAGGAGCTGAGCGTTGTAAAAGTCGTTCGCCTCAAGGTTTTCAATTGAAATTAGAGATGATACTTTTAGCGTATTCTTTACTGTTAAAATCAGCTAAATCACTGGAACCAGAGACTTTAAGATATTCTATCGGGTATCAAGTCATGGCTAAATAATCAACTAGCAATTCGGGTTTTTATATGTATGATTTTGAACAATATGAG
>NZ_RQZB01000033.1:0-1168 GCF_003859975.1 Streptococcus sp. OH4692_COT-348 | reverse complement strand
ATTGACAAAGGTAGCACTTATGCCTTCACCTTTGAATTTAACCAAGCTACTAATTCAGAGTTTATCAAGAAACTTGTAACTGTTAAGTGGGATGCCAAAGGTGGTCAGTGGTCTTACGTTATCAATCAAGATTTCCTAAACTCTCTAGGAGTTAAAGGAACCTTTGATGCAGATTTCTACATCGAGGCGGAGCGTATTGAAACGGGTGATAAGATTGAGAATACTTTCATCAATATTGTTAATAAACAAGAAATGACTGCCAAGGTTATTACTCGTACACCAGAGCCACCGAAACCAAAACATCCAGAAAAACATGCACTTGATAGAACTGGAAAGAAAGTCCTTGATGGCAAAGAAGTCCAGCTAGGAGATATTATTCAGTACCTTCTTGATGGTGCAACTGTTCCAGAAAGACACCATATGTTGTACCAATATGACGGTTTGGATAAACTCGATATGAAGCATGATCGCTATACTGGTAATTGGAAAGGTATTATTAAGGGTACAGAATACACAGCAGAAAAACAGCTTGTGTTACCTTATGATGTGACATTGAAAAATGGTAAGGTTATCAAAGCAGGTGATAAGATTGAGAAAGGTAGCTCTTATGCCTTTACCTTTGAGTTCAACCAAGCTACTAATTCAGAGTTTATCAAGAAACTGGTGACTGTTAAGTGGGATGCCAAAGGTGGTCAATGGTCTTACGTTATCAATCAAGACTTCCTAAACTCCCTAGGAGTTAAAGGAACATTCGATGCAGACTTCTACATCGAGGTTGAACGTATTGAAACGGGTGATAAGATTGAGAATACTTTCATCAATATTGTCAATAAACAAGAAATGACTGCCAAGGTTATTACTCGTACACCAGAGCCACCGAAACCAAAACATCCAGAAAAACATGCGCTTGATAAAACAGGTCAGAAAGTTCTTGACGGTAAAGAAGTTCAAATGGGTGAATTGATTCAGTACCTTCTTGACGGTGCAACTGTTCCAGAAAGACACCATATGTTGTACCAATATGATGGTTTGGATAAACTCGATATGAAGCATGACCGCTATACTGGTAATTGGAAAGGTATCATCAAGGGTACAGAATACACAGCAGAAAAAGAGCTTGTGTTGCCTTATGATGTGACATTGAAAAATGGTAAGGTTATCAAAGCAG
>NZ_RQZB01000032.1:0-1211 GCF_003859975.1 Streptococcus sp. OH4692_COT-348 | reverse complement strand
TTTTTTAGAGTAACAAACGTAGAATTTTAATCTATTTATTTTAAGCACTTACCTTTTCAAATTGATTAGGTGTAAGATACCCTAAACTTTGATGGATTCGTTTTGAATTATAAAAGGCTTCGATGTACCAGAAAATACTCTGATAGGCTTCTTCAAAGTTCTTATATTTAAATTGATACACCCACTCTCTTTTTAAATGTCCATGCCAAGATTCAAGACTGGCATTATGATAAGGGTATCCCCTTCGACTGAAAGAGTGAGTCATCCCATAATACTTAAGCAACTCTTCATACTCTAGACTCGTATACTGGCTTCCTTGGTCAGAATGAAGAATAACAGCTTCTGGATAGTCTTGTGATTTAATGGCCTTATTTAAAGTTCTTTGCACTAATTCTACAGTCATTCGCTTGCCCAAATCCCAAGCAATGACTTTTTTAGTATAACGATCCATAATGGTTGAGAGATAAGCCCATCCTTGTTGAGTAGGAATATAAGTAATGTCGGTTGACCAAACCTTATTCTTCTTTGTAGGTTCAGTCTGTATGAGATTTTTTCGATTGATGTGATCACTTAGTGAGTATCCAGGCTTAAATTTCTTAATGACTACAGACTTGAGTTGAAGTTGCTTCATTAGCTTCTGTACCAGTTTTAACCCGACTTTTTCCCCTTGTTTAAGTAGAAGATGATGAATTTTAGGAGCACCATAGATTCCTCGGTTAGCATTGAAGAGTTGAGAAATTTTGAGTGACAGGTATTGTCTCCTTAATTGAGTTTTAGATGGATGTCGGTTAATCCGTTCATAATAACTTGATTCAGGAACATCAAGGAGTTGACAGCTTAGTCTGACATTGAGTGCTAAAGTTTGTATGGTTTGAGCCATATCCGCAGCACTCACTTCTTTTTCTCGGCGAATATGGTCAATACTTTTTTTAAGATGTCTCGTTCTTCCTTAACTTTAGCCAGTTGTCTTTTTAATTCTAGAAAATCAGCTTTAGAGACGGAGCTTTCATTAGATTTAGAGTAGAGGTCTATCCATTTATAAATTGTTGCAGGGGCCACGTCGTATTCTTTAGACAGCTGGGTGACGGATTGACCAGAATGATAGAAGGCGATAAGGGTTTCTTTAAATTCTTTTGAGTAGCCTTTTTGCATGTTTTTGTCCTTTGTCTAAATTATACAATAGTGACTCTAAGATTTAAGGATAACATCAT
>NZ_RQZB01000031.1:0-1341 GCF_003859975.1 Streptococcus sp. OH4692_COT-348 | reverse complement strand
CCTTCTTCCCACTTATGACCAGCAGTCCATAAAGCAGAATCTGAACCTGAACCTGCGATGTCATATCTGGCTGAAACCTTGTCGCCAGCTTTTAATGTTACAGAGGCACTATCCCTCAACCAACCAAAATCGTTACCCATTATCTTATCAGGAACAGCAGCAACAGGACTACCATTTACAAGAACAAATCTAGTTACATCTGCCTTGTTTCCTGAACTTTTAACATGAGCTGAGAAAGTATAAACTCCGTCTTTAGGTGCAGTAAATGTTTTATTAATACCGACCCATTGACCGGTTCTTTTCTTAACGGTTAGACCTTGATATGTTCCGTCATTTACCGAAACATCTGAATGTTCCCAATCTCCACTAAAGTCTTTAGTACCGTCCAACAAGTTCAAGTTTGGATAAACTGTCGTAAATCTATCTTTTCCATCTGCGCTATACGCAAAGGCTACGTGGTTAGCCCCGTCGGGCACACTAGGGTTTGTCGGTTACAGCGACACCCGTAGAAACATCTTTATAACCTTCAGCGGAGAATGTAGCGATATAAACGCCAGGAGCAAGCTCGTTATTTGTCGCAACATTTCCTTCTACATCTTTAATTACTGATGTT
The DNA here is from genome assembly GCF_003859975.1 of Streptococcus sp. OH4692_COT-348. Lineage (GTDB taxonomy): Bacteria > Bacillota > Bacilli > Lactobacillales > Streptococcaceae > Streptococcus. The sequence continues at coordinate 728 of NZ_RQZB01000031.1, read as the reverse complement.
ACTTTTACATCGTGACCTTTAGAATCTTTCAAAGTAGCTGGCAAGGCAATTGTTCCGTCATTATGCCCTTTAGTTCTCGTTTGAACGTTCGCAAGAGTTGGAGCTACTAATGTAACCTCACCAGCTAGAACTGTGTCAGGTTGCATGATGAACAGTCCGCTTTCCATTTTATTAACAAAATCTTTTGCTTGTTCTCCCCAAATTTCGTACTCAATAGCAGGGACTTTTTTATTTCCATTCAAATAAATATCTGAATCAGTCGCTTGTACTGCCAAAGTCCATTGGATAGGGTCTACGCCGTCTACTGAATCTGTTTCTGATTCTTTTGTTGCTTCTGCTGTTGGTCTCAAATTTGGATAAACGACTACACGGTAACCGTCAATAAACTCTCCTGTAACTTTATCACGCTTGCGACCTTTAATAAGGTACTGAACACATTTCGTTTTCCAATCACCAGTAGGAGACCAACCCAAGCCATTTGCTGTTCTTTGTTGACCTAAAATGTCTTCTTTAAGCGCTTGGTCTGTTTGAATGAATACCATTTCGCCTTGAAGTAAGGTAGCTCCTTTTTTCACTCCATGGTCTGGTACGTCATCGGCTGGATAGCTATTAGTTTCCGCTTGGTCTTCCATTTCGCCAACTGATACTAAACCAGTTACGATTTTATGGTTAGTGAACTCTGGTTTTCCGCTACTTCCCTTGGCCATATCAGCTACGATTAGAGCTTC